>CAZGUB010000199.1:0-3056 GCA_964528935.1 uncultured Flavobacteriaceae bacterium
TGATCTTCTTGGTTGTAAAAAATATTTTTTCTTTATCTACTAAAATAAAAAAATTAAAACACAATTGTCTGACTTTTATGAATATCTAGATCACCAAGTTTTAGATTACAAATTCTGTTCAATACATTATCGTTTTAAGATACCATTGTATTTTCTCATAATGTTCAAGGGGTTCTGATGCTTTAGCTCTGCAGGCAACCACTCATCAGAAAAATTTTGAAAGCAAAGGGGTCTTGTATAACGCTTGATGGCCTCGCTTCCCACCGAGGTGCTTTGCAGTTGGGTGGATGCAGGAAAAGGGCCTCCGTGAACCATGGCATGGCAAACCTCTACACCGGTAGGAAAGCCGTTCAAAATCAAACGTCCCACTTTATGTCCCATTTTCAAAATCAACTCTTGGTGTTCCTTTAGATCGTTTGGAGTAGCGTGGAAGGTTGCGGTCAACTGCCCCGGGATGTGTTCTGCTAAAGCATCTAACTCATCGGGCGAAACCTTTACTAAAATAGCTGCCGGACCAAAAACCTCCTCTTTGAACTCGGGATTTTGGACAAAGTCTTTAAAATCTGTAATAAAAATCTGAGGACATCCCTCATTGGTCAAATTATTGGAACTGGATTGTGCCAAAACCTTTAGCTTTTGATGTTTCTCTAATTTTTGGGTTTTTTGAGCATAAGTTTCGGCAATGGGTTGACTGAGCATGTGTCCTGAAAATGCATCGTTCACAGCTTTTTTTAAATTGTCCAAAAAAACCTCCAATCCATCGGTGTCAGTGACAAATACAAGTCCGGGATTGGTACAAAACTGACCCACCCCCAGTGTCAGAGATTGGACAAATCCTTTGGCCAATTCGATAGGGTTTTCCAAAAGTTTTTGGGGAAACACCACCATAGGATTGACACTTCCCATTTCTGCAAATACGGGAATGGGCTCTGCTCGTTGGTTGGCCAGATCAAACAACGCCTTTCCCCCTTGGAAAGAGCCGGTAAATCCTACCGCTTTTACTTTGGGATGTAGAACCAATTGAGCTCCCAGACTATGGCTTTCACCATACAATATTTGAAAAACACCCGGTTGCAATTGGTTCTGTTCTACTGCATTATTTATGGCTTGGGCTACCAATTTTGAGGTTCCCGGATGTTCTGGGTGTGACTTAAAAACCACAGGGCAACCCGCTGCCAAAGCCGAAATGGTATCTCCTCCTGCAACGGAAAATGCCAATGGAAAGTTACTGGCGCCAAATACAGCTACAGGACCTAGGGGGATTTGCATTTGTCGAATATCTGCCCGGGGCAAAGGGTTTCGATCCGGCAAAGCGGTATCGATGATGGCTCCTACCCAAGAACCCTCCTGCAGCAAATCGGCAAACATCTTGATTTGACCGGTGGTGCGGCTCAACTCCCCTTCCAATCTGGGTAGTGGGAGGGCGGTTTCTTCATGACAAATCTTGATAATCTCTGCCCTGTTTTTATCCAATTGCGATGCCACATCCAACAAAAACTGGGATCGATGAACCTGTGACAGTAGGCCATAAGAAGAAAAGGCTTCTTCCGCTTTCTCAACAGCTGCACCCACATCAGCTAAATCAGATTCGTAGAATTCCTGATTTAGGGGTAAATTGTTGGCAGGATTGAAGGTTTTGAAAATGGATTTTTTCATGAGTCTATTAAATTTAGAATTTCGTTGACCGATGTGATGATTTGTCTTAAAGAATTCTCTTCATCGGCTGTAGGCATTTCCAAAGGGAATCGGGTATTGCCTCCCGGACGCTGGGCTATTTTTGCACCAGATTTGATTAAACTTACACCATATCCGATTTTTCTTTTTCGCAAAGCAATAAAAGGAATAAAAAAATGCTTTAGTAGTTTTTGCACTACAGTATTATCTTGAGACCTTATGGCCTCATAAAACCTAAGTGCCAGTTGGGGTACAAAGTTAAATACTGCAGAGGAATAGGTGCTAACGCCAATGGCCATATAGGCCTGAGCTATGATCTCGGCTGTGGGCACTCCCCCAATAAACTCCAAACGTCCCCGGGTCAATTGAATGATTTCGTTGAGTTGTTGTAAGTTTCCGGTACCATCTTTGATTCCGACCAGGTTGGGACATAAATAAGCCAATTCTTGAATCTGATCGACTCCCAAAACGCCATTGGCTCGGTTGTAATAGATCACCGGGAGCTTGGTGTTGTTGAGAATGGTTTGGGCGTATTTCATCAGGCCGTTTGGGGGGCATTCGGTCAAATAGGGAGGCATAAGCAAAAGACCATTTACCCCGTTGTCTTCGGCAATTTGGGCCATCTCTATGGCTTCTGCTATACTTTTTCCTGTTCCTGCAATCAGAGGTTTTTTACCCTGATTGGTCTCGCCCGCTATATGGGTGATTTGTCGATAGTCATCGAGTGACAGAGAAAAGAACTCGCCAGTACCTCCAGCCACAAAGATTGCAGAGATATCGTGCTCTAAAAACCATTTGATTCTGTCCTTATATCCATTGGGATCAAAATTTAGAGAACCATCAAAATCAGTAATGGGAAAGGAAAGCAATCCCTGCTGAATCCCTTTTCTTAAAAATTCGTAATTATACATATATATTTTTTTAGGTTAGAGGACCAGGATTGAACAATACCAATTCGTTGTGAATTCCCAAAACGTCACAGGCTACTTTCTTTTTTCCACTGGCCACCTCCAAAATGTAATAAAACAATTCCCATCCCAGTTTTTCAATACTGGTGTCCTTATTAAGCAGCTGACCGGCATCAAAATCGATGAGGTCATACCATTTGTTTTTAAGTGAGGTATTAGAACTGATCTTGATGACAGGCACCATGGAAAGTCCATAGGGCGTTCCTCTACCGGTCATAAACAAATGAATGTTCATTCCTGCAGCCAATTGAAGGGTTCCGCAGACAAAGTCACTGGCGGGAGTTGCCACAAAATTCAATCCTTTTGTAGTGGCTCTTTCACCGGGTTTCACCACGGCGCTGATGGGAACGGTCCCGGATTTAGATACGGACCCCAACGACTTTTCTACAATGTTGCTCAGTCCTCCTCTTTTGT
>CAZGUB010000200.1:0-3038 GCA_964528935.1 uncultured Flavobacteriaceae bacterium
TACACTCTTTCCATACCTATCGCACCCTGAATGGAAGGCTACCTGGGAGGGATGGATTTCCCGTAAACTATGAAATGAATGCTGTGGAAGGAATCGAACTTTACAACTTGGCCAGTGACATCGGGGAAACCCAAAACGTGGCCGCCCGTCATCCACAAGTGGTTGAAAAAATCCAAATCCTGGCCAACGAAATGCGCCAACAGTTGGGAGACAAACTCTATAACATTGAGGGAAGCGAGAACCGCCCAGTAGGAAAAATAAATTAATCCAAATCACATGAAAATGATCCATTTATTCCTTTACATTATTGCACTAAACACCTGCCAAATCGGTAGTCCAGCTCCCCAAGATCGGAACCAAACAGTTTGGAACCCTACTCAAAACCATCAAGACATGGCCAAGGCCTATTTTGCCTCGGGTTGCTTCTGGTGTGTAGAAGCCATCTATGAGAGTTTGGGAGGGGTGGAGGAAGTTTACTCCGGTTATGCTGGTGGAACCACCAAAAACCCCACCTATAAACAAGTCATCACAGGAAAAACCGGACATGCAGAAACCGTGGAAGTGATCTATGACCCACAGCTCATCTCCTTTGCAGGCTTGGTCAAAGTTTTTTTTGATTCTCATGATCCCACATTACTCAACCAGCAAGGACCGGACAAAGGAACCCAATACCGATCTGTGGCTTTTTACCAAACCGAAGAAGAAAAAAAAACCATTGTCCAATATATCGAAAAACTAACCCGAGAAAAGGTATTTCAACAAAAAATCGTCACCGAAGTTGAGCCTCTCGCTCAGTTTTACTATGCAGAAGACTATCATCAAGACTACGAACAAAACAATCCCAATGACCTGTACATCCTCAACATTTCAAAGCCAAGACTGAACCGATTCAAATCTAAATCGCCTGAAATGCTGAAATCCAATCAAAAGCATTGATGACCTCATAAAACAAATTGAGGCAGTATTTTTTTCCAAGAATAAAAAAACAATTGTCCAAAGATGGCCCCAAAGGCCATGCCCGAGAGGATATCCAGTGGATAGTGTACCCCAATGTAAATCCTGCTGTAGGCTACCAAAAAGGCAATAAAGAGGAGAACAAAAGGAAGTTTTTTAAACCTCAGACCCAATAGACCCGAAAAGAAAGTAGCCAAGGCAAAAGAGTTGGAAGCATGAGCAGAAAAATAGCTGTAAAGCCCGCCGCAAGTCGGTTTTGCGAGTCTCACAAGCCCCTCTAGGGACGGGTCGTGACAGGGACGCAAACGTTGAAAACCGTACTTAAACAGATTGGCGGTCTGGTCGGAAGCCAAAATCAGCAGTGCCACCCACAACAGCAAAAGCAGAAAAGCTTTTGGCCCACGAGCCTTCAAAAAAAATAAGGCCAAAAGCAAATATACCAATACATTGGTCACCTTGTGGGTAAGGAGCAACCAGACTTCGTCATAGGCAGCAGAACCCAACCCATTGAGGAAAAGGAACAATTCCCGATCCAAGGCTAACAACCATTCCATTAGTCATCAAAATTTAGCATTTCTTCATCGTAAAACTTCAAGGCCTCCTCAATTAACGAAGCCGTCTGGGATTCCAATTCCTCTTGGTCTTCTCGCTCAAACTCTTCCATCCAATGAATCTCGTCATTGGCGACATTGAGCAAAAAACGAGGATATTCGGTATGAACGACAAAGAGAGCCTCCTCCAATTGGGAGTTATCGGCAATTAAAAATTTAGGTATCTCCATCTGCAGATTGGTATTTAGTAAACTAATTTTTTTGAAAGATAATGAAATCTAGAGATCAACAACAGTGCAGAAAGGGTCAAACCAGACAAAAGACCAATCCAAATACCTGCAGTGGCCCAAGAGGTTTTTAGACCCATATAATATGCAATGGGAAAACCGACTATCCCATAGGAAATAAAAATCAACAAAGCCGGGAGGTTCACGTCTTGCAATCCACGCAGTGCACCCAACACTACTGCCTGTAGGCCATCTGCGATTTGAAAAAAAGCGGCAATCAAAATCAAAACAGAGGCGGTCTGAGCGACCTCAAGTACATCGGGTGAGACATGATCTACATTGCTGTTGAGGTATAACCAAGGCAGCTGACCGTGCATGAATACAAAAAATAAACAGAAAAGAAAATCCATGAGAAAGATGAGTAAGAAAGTAGATTTTGCGATACGTCTCAAGGCACCAAAATCGCCTTTTCCCTTTTGATTTCCCACCCGAATCATGGCCGTAACCCCCACTCCTATGGCTACCATATAGGTCATGGACGACAAATTCAAAGCGATCTGATTGGCGGCTTGGGGATTCTTTCCCAACAAACCGGACATCCAAATGGCAGAAGTAAAAAAGATCACTTCGAAAAACATTTGTAAAGCAGAGGGAAATCCCAAGGACAAAATTTTGAAAAACAATTTTTTGGATAAATTCACCCGAAACAGCTTACGGTTGTATCTCTTGAAACCCTTTTTTCGTTTTACGTTTATGGCCATAAACAAGACCATTGCAAAACGAGACACAAGCGTTCCCAGGGCGGCACCCTCAACCCCCAATTCGGGGAATCCATGGAGTCCAAAAATCAATACATAATTGAGAATCACGTTTATAATATTTCCCATCAGCGTTGCGTACATGGCCAAACGGGTTTGAAATAATCCTTCGGCAAACTGGCGAAATCCTTGAAAACCAACCAGCGGAATAAGGGAGATGGCCACCCAAAAAAGATAAGGATGTGCCAATTCAACCACTTCAATTGGCTGTCCCATCAAAGCCAAAAGGGGCTGAGAGGCCAACACCAAACCAGCCAAAAGCAAACCCAAGCTGAAACACAAGATCAATCCGTGTACAAAAACTGCCCTAACTTTTTTGTGTTGGGAAGCACCCAAAGCTTCGGCAATCATGGGTGTGATGGCTGTGGAAAAACCTATACCCAATGACATGGCCACAAAAACAAAACTATTTCCCAACGATATCGCAGCCAACTCTGCTGTCCCCAACTGGCCAACCATTATATTGTCGATAAGCTGAACCACTGTAT
>CAZGUB010000201.1:0-3037 GCA_964528935.1 uncultured Flavobacteriaceae bacterium
GAACGGGTCAACGGCAAAGAAGTATACCTGATTCACGAGCCCATGGCCGCCGCCATAGGTATAGGGATCGACATCATGCAACCCAAAGGAAACATGATTGTGGACATAGGAGGTGGAACGACCGAAATCGCCGTGATTGCTCTGTCCGGGATTGTTTGTGATAAATCCGTAAAAATCGCAGGTGATGTTTTCACCAACGACATTGTCAACTACATGAGAAGTAAACACAACCTCTATGTGGGGGAGCGAACTGCTGAGAAAATAAAAATCTTGATCGGTGCCGTCACCGAAGATCTTGAAAACCCGCCCGAGGACATGTCTGTTCAAGGAAGGGATTTGGTGACCGGAAAACCAAAACAAGCCATGATTTCTTTCGCAGAAATTGCCAAAGCCTTGGACAAATCTATCATCAGAATTGAAGAGGCCATTATGGAAGCACTTTCCCAAACCCCTCCTGAACTTGCTGCCGATATTTACAATACCGGCATTTATTTGGCCGGAGGCGGAGCCCTGCTCCGGGGATTGGATGTAAGACTCTCCAAAAAAACCGACCTTCCGGTTTACATTGCCGAAGATCCGCTACAAGCGGTAGTCCGCGGAACCGGTATCACCCTCAAAAATATCGATCGATACAAAACCATTTTGATCAAATAATGACTTATGCGGCAGCTTGTCAATGCCCTCCTTAAGTACAGAAACACCCTGCTTTACTTGGTGTTATTGATCTTCTCTGTTTTTTTTCTCCAACAACGCAGTTTCTATCACCGTTCCGTTTTTAGCAAGCTCGGCTTGGGTTTCTCCAGCAAGCTGAACGACTGGGGGGAAAATATTTCAGGATACTTTAGTTTGAGTACTGTCAATTCCCGATTGAATGCCGAGAATGAAAAATTAAAAAAATTGGAGTTGTATTACAATAGCCTCCCAGAGAAGACAGAAGCTTTAGATTCTTTTCCCTTTGAGGTAATAAAAGCCAAAATGGTAAAAAACAGCTACAACCAACCCAGAAACTTCCTGATCATCGACAAAGGCTCCAAAGATGGAATTACTGCAGACATGGGCGTAATCTCTGGCGATGGTGTTGTCGGAATCATCAATCAGGTTACCGAGGACTACTCCAGTGTGCTCTCGATTTTACACAGGGATCTGAAAATCAATGCGGGTTTTAAAAAAAACGGTGCCTATGGATCCCTTTCTTGGGATGGCAAACATCCCAAAAAAATGAAACTGGAAGATGTCGCCGCACTCAACCCCGTTGAAATAGGTGACACCATAGTCACCGCCGGAATGTCGGATTATTTTCCTTACGGGATACCCTTGGGAGTGGTTTCTTATTTTCAAAAACCAGAATTGGAAGGGTATTACGATATTAGCGTTTCGCTGTTCAGCAACCTTACCCAAACGACCTATGTCTATGTGCTTGAGCACAAAAAATTAAACCAATTGAAACAACTAAAAAATGAATCGCAATAATCTGGTTTCGATAGCCAAATTTATTTTTTTGTTGTTTTTGCAATCTTTTTTGCTGAATAACATCAATTTCTTGGGATTTATCAATCCCAACCTATATCTACTTTACTTTATTGTTTACCGTTTGGACACCAACCCCACACTGCTGATCTTCATGGGTTTTCTTATGGGAATTTTACTGGATTTATTGACCCAAGGATCGGGAGGGCATACCATCGCTGCTTTGACCATTACATTTTTGAGACCATACATCATCAAAATCTCTTTTGGTGTCAATGCCGATAATCCCACCGCCATGATACAAGGGAGTCTTCTCTCCCAAAGGTTGTTGTATCTGTCCCTAATGATTTTTTTCCACCACCTGTTGCTGTACAGTATTGTTTATTGGAGTTTTGACCACCTCCTATCCATCCTTAAGAACACTTTTTTCACATCTTTTTTTACCTTTATATTGGTTTATCTCTCTTTGGGATTGTACAGCGGAAAAAATGATTAGAAGAATTTTTTTACCGGCCATTACCCTGCTTACCGGTGTCGTTTTCGTGGGAAGACTGGTCAGCCTGCAGCTGCTGAACTCGTCCTACAAACAACTCTCCGATGGGAATGCGGTTGCCGAAAATTTCATCTATCCCGAACGTGGCCATATTTATGATCGAAACCACAAGCATTTGGTTTCCAACCAACCGGTCTATGACCTTATGGCCATCCCCGAAAACCTAAAACCTTTCGACACCCTCGAACTTACAGGTATTCTGGACATTAGCAAAACCGAATTGCTTCAAAAAATCGAAGCAGCTCAAATTTTTTCTGTAAAACTTCCCTCGGTCATTGTAGGGCAACTCTCAAAAAAAGACAATGCTCTGATTCAAGAAAAAATATGGAAATATCCCGGTTTTTTTCTTCGTAAAAATTCTGTGCGCAACTACCCCGACCCCATCGCTTCCAATGTGTTGGGCTATGTAAGCGAAGTCAACAAAAACGACATGAAAAAAGACAGCTACTACGGGCTAGGAGAACTAATCGGCAGACAAGGAATCGAAGAGTATTACGAAAATTTATTGAGGGGAACCAAAGGAAAAAAATTCTTACAAAAAGATCGTTTTAATCGCATTATCGGTGCATTCGAGGAGGGGAAATACGATGTAGGAGTAAAAGGGGCGAAAGACTTGATTTTGACCATCGACAAAGATTTACAACAATACGGGCAATCACTCTTGGTCAATAAGAGAGGAGGGATAGTGGCCATAGAACCCCAAACCGGTGAAGTACTCTCTTTGATCTCTGCACCAAATTATGATCCAAAACTGTTGGTGGGCAGAAAGCGTTCCAAAAACTATAAAAAACTTTCCTTGGACACCATCGCCAAGCCTTTATTTGACCGAGGGCTACAGGCCCAATATCCCCCCGGCTCTCCCTTCAAAACCCTCAATGCGCTGATAGCCCTCCAAGAAGGAGTCATCGACACCCAAACCAGTTATCTCTGTCAAAGAGGCCATTATTATGCCCGAGGTATGTTTATGGAATGCCACTGCAATTATTAATTTTTTTATTTGCGTCATGTATCCTAAAG
>CAZGUB010000202.1:0-3011 GCA_964528935.1 uncultured Flavobacteriaceae bacterium
TATTCTGATGCTGCTGCTGGTACTAGATCTACATCTTCACGTAATGTTGCTGCTGCTACTTCAACTGGAACATATCTTACTCTAACAGTTGGTTCTTTATCTGTTACAGCTACAACTGGTGGAGCAGGAGATTTAGGTAATACGGCTTCATTTGGTTCTAGATGGGCAGACGTTGTAGCTGATGCTTGGAATGCTAAGTATGGTTCTTCTGGTTCTTCAGCTTCTTTATCATTAGTTGATGATATTACACCTGCAACAGATGCTACTTCTGCAACTATCCAATTAGCTGCTAAGGCTGGTTCAGGAAGAAGAGCGCACGAAATGGCTGTTGCTCTTTCTTTAACTGTTTCTGGTGTTACAGATACTGTTGACTGGAAAATCGGTGCTTCTGATGGATCAGCTGACAATAAGCTTCAAGGAGAAGGTATTATCTTAGTTCTTGAAGAACTTGTAACTGATGCATTAGGAGGTGTTGTTCTTGTTAGTGGAACTACAAGAGAGCTTTCTTCTACTTTATTAGTTCAAAAAGGTTCAGAAGCTAATACTTCAACTACTGCAAATATCTATCCTGACCAGGCTCGTGGTGACGGTGCCAAAGGTGTAGGTGGAGATGTTGTAAATGATGAAGGTGATGTTGAAGAAGTTTCAACACCTGCTGTTTCTCAAAACAGAGTGCCTTGGTTAGGCTAATTCATATCTTGAATAATTATTTATTCATAAAAATAAACCCCCTTTTTAGGGGGTTTTTTATTTTTGTAAAATGAAATATTTATTCAAAATAATATTAACTCTTTATCTGATTGTTGGATTAATTCCAAACTTTGTAGCAATTGATAAAGTAGTTACCCAGTGGCTATATTTGAACATCTTAAATACAATTGTTTTAGCTGTTTTTCTTTTTTTAAAAATAGATTTAAAAAAATATTTTTTAAACAAGT
Organism: uncultured Flavobacteriaceae bacterium; assembly: GCA_964528935.1. Taxonomy (GTDB): domain Bacteria; phylum Bacteroidota; class Bacteroidia; order Flavobacteriales; family Flavobacteriaceae; genus UBA8316. The sequence goes on from CAZGUB010000202.1 coordinate 939, forward strand.
CTTCATTGTTGTTTTTTTCATTTTTTATATGGTCTCTGCTGAGTTTATTTTTCGCAATAAATAGGGTTGAATCCGTTGTAGTTTTATCTCAATATTTTTCACTTACAATCGGCTTTATTGTCTTACTAATCTGCTTTTCTAAAATTAAAAACTCCTTTGATTTTTTTTCAGCTATCATTTCAATTTATCTAGTGGCGGAGCTTACTAGAATATACTTACCCTTTACAAATAGTAATTTTGATTACAACTTAATATTTCAGAGATCATCATATTTTCTTGGTTTTGCAGCTAATGTGAACATAACAGCTTTTTCAATTTTATATAAAATTCCCTTTTTCATCTACACAATCTATAATCTTAGAAGGATTAAAACATTAGGGGTAGTTATTCTAACTTTAATTTTATTTTCTTTAGTTTTTTTCGCATCTGGAACACTTAATTCAACGAGAGGTGCTATTTTAACATACTCTTTATTATCTCCTATATTATTAATCTTAGGTTATAGGGTTTATTATAAATTAAAACATAACAGATTACTAGTAATCTCATTAAGTTATACATTGGCTTTAGCGCTTTCATTTGCTATTAATTCATCTATATCGAAATATTTAAATCAGTCTGAGTCTAATTTATCTAATAGAGTAAGCACTCTTATATCCCTTGTTGACCAGGAAAAAGATGTAGATACCTCAATTAATCAAAGATTAAATTTCTATTCTCAAGCTTTAAATTACATAATTACAAATCCTTTTTTTGGAACTGGTGTTGGCAATTGGAAAATCAGGTCAATTGAAACTAACAAAAAAAATATAATAGGTTACCAAGTTCCTTATCATGTTCACAATGATTTTTTAGAGATTGGGGCTGAGATAGGAATTATTGGCTTATTAATTTATCTATTAATATTATACACTGGATTTAAAGAAGTGATATCAAAAGTCTGGAATATTGTTTTGACAAAAAAACAACTCGATCAAAACTATTTAATAATTATAACGGCTTTCCTTTATTTATTAATTTTAATTATTGATTCTAATCTAAATTTCCCCTTTGCAAGACCAATTGTAATAATTTTACTAGTAGCTCTGTTGGCGTTTTTATCCTCAAATAAACAAATTAAATCTTATGAATAAGAAGTTTAATTTTTTTTTGATTTTTATAGTTCTTATTTCTTTGGTTTCATCCGCTGTTGCATATAGAACTTATTTGTCTTTTGTTCAGGCCAGAACATTTACTCTTCATTTTAACACAAGAAATTTTAAAGATGTTACTCAAGAATTTTTAGATGATTTAATTGTTGATTTACCAAATATTTCTGCTACGACAATTCCAATAAAAGCCATTAAAGGAATGTATTTATCTTATAAAGATGATCCAAGCGAAGAAGATATTTTTAATGCTAAAAGACACTTTAAATCAGCAATAGAGGACAACCCCTTTATAAAAATTCCAGAAGCTGAACTAAGTAAAATTTATTTTACAGAAGAGAAAAATGATTCTGCTATTTATTATGGTAAGGAAGCATTTGAAGGAATTTCAAAAAACCCAATACACTTTGCTCACTATGCTGCAGCACTTGCCTCTATAGGCGATACTGCAACTATCCGCAATATTTATGAGAATCTAGGCTATAAAGATTTTTTGATTGATAAGCTCTATCTGACTGCAATGACAGAAGTTATAGATGAAGATAAATCTAGAAAAATTACTGAGGCTGTTGAATATTTAAGCATAGACGATGATCAGTATAAAGTGAATATTTATATTCTTAACCATGGAAGAGAAAATGTTTTGAAAGCACTTGAAATTAACGAATCTGCTGAAACATATTTTTCTAATAAAGACTTTGAAAATGCGGCCAAATCATTTGAAGAGGCAATACAGTATAATCCTTCTGAACCCGCTTTTTATGAAAATGCAGGTAATTCTTACATGAAATTAGGAGATCAGGTATTGGCTCAAAAATATCTTAAAAAGGCAATAGATTCATTTAATACAAAAAAAGGGAAATCTGAATATTTATATGGACTCTCGAAATTATTAAGTGGAGAAGATAGGGAGGGTTGCTATTAC
>CAZGUB010000203.1:0-3004 GCA_964528935.1 uncultured Flavobacteriaceae bacterium
CGTATGCCGTCTTCTGCTTGTCGGGCATGTCAATCCAATAGGCCGCATCCTGATGCCAGGGGGTGGGCTGATGGGTCTGGGGTGCTTTGTTGATCAACATATCAAAATCCAATATCATGTCTTCGCCCAGTAGCTGCCTCGCAATTTCCAATCCCTTTTGGTGCATGGGACGGTGGAGCAATTTGGGGTAAATGCGTGAGGGAAGCATGATTTGGGTAATGTACTCTTTGTCCTTTTCTTTTTTACCGGACAGATCCGTCCTCAAATCGGTGGTATCAAATTCGTTGTTGATAAAGGCATTATAGGTCTGGGAATAAAATACCATGTCTTGGGCGCTGAGAATCGCTTCCAATGCGAGATAGCCCTCTTCTTCGAAAAATTGAACTTGATGGGGGGTAATCATGGGATCAGTTTTTATTGGTTATGTACATTTTAGGGGTATCGTTGTTTCGGCTGAAAATCAATAATTCTTCTCCACGGCCGGAAACGATCTTTTGGATGTCCCTGACCTCTCCGGCCAACATAAGACCCGACTCGGAGGCATCGCGATAAGTAAACTGTCCTTTTCCGTTGCCCAGCAGGCAAATGCCCCGGATGGCATCGTAATGACCAAATTTGACTCTCGAGGCGGTAAAGTTTCCTCCCATTACAATATCAAGGTGACCATCGTTATTAAAATCTCCCGTGGTAAGACCATAAATGGGAGACAATTGTACCTCTTGAGGAAGGGGTATTATTTTGAATTGACCGTTACCCAAATTTTCGATGTAGCTGGTCTCAAAGTTTTTGGCGTACAATACTTTGGAGCCGTTGAGTTCCTCTGCTGTAAATACTTGCTCCAAGGTGAGGCCGGCGTATTCGCTGTAGCGTACAAATCTGTTTTTCAACATGCTCAGCTGCTGTTGGATGTCGTCTTTGGAAAATACGGGGTAATTTTTCCCGTCGTAATAGCAGGAGAGAATGGGGTCTACGGAACCGTTGTTGTCGTAATCTTTGGCATAAATACTAACGGGATGTTTGATGGAAGACTTGAGTTGGGAATTCAATCCGAAATTTCCGGCCACATAATCCAGGTCGCCATCGCCGTCAAAGTCGCCCGGAACCACGGCATTCCACCAGCCATCGGAGTCTTTGAATCCGACTTGTTCGGTCACATTTTTGAACGTTCCATTTTGATTGACAAATAGGGTGATGGGCATCCACTCTCCCACCAGCATCAGGTCTTTCTGGCCGTCGTTGTTGGCATCTGTCCAAAGAGCGTCTGAGACCATTCCTATGTTTTTTAGGCCTTTGGCTTTACTTTCGGTAACCTCCGTAAAAGTTCCTGATCCATCGTTTTCCAGCAGGTAACTGTTGGGGGAATAGGGGTATTGATTGGGTAAAACCCTTCCACCCACAAATAGGTCTATGTCACCATCGTTGTCGTAATCGTGGGATTTAACCACCGAACCGCTGGTGGTAAAATTGGGCAAACGGTCGTTGGCCTTTACAAATTTTCCTTTTCCACGGTTGAGGTAGAGACGGTCTTGTAGGGCAGGGTCAGATTTTTCAAACTCATTGCCCCCACTGACCACATAGAGGTCTAGGTCTCGATCTCCATCGGCATCAAAAAATACGGCGCCCATGTCCTCGGCAGCTGTATCGTCTTCAAAATCTGTCATTTTGGATTTTACAAAATTTCCGGAACGCAACTGGAGAAAAATAGCTCCGGCAGACCCTTTGGCCCCTCCTATAAATACATCTTCCAATCCATCTGCATTGACGTCCCCAACGGCCAGTTTTGGGCCTAGCGTAGAGAGCATATGGGGCAGCATGATCTCTCTTTTGAAATCGTTGTAATTGTTCTCTTGGTGTGTAAAATCGATAGAATTTACTTCCCTAAAAAGTGGAGTCATTTTACTTGCTTCCGCGGAAGGCGGGGGTGTGGCGTCTTTTTGATAGAGCGTTATTTTTTGGTTGGGCGAAAGGTCGGTAAGGGTTTGTGTGTATTGGTTGGGCCAAATGACGGTTACTTCGTCAATATAGTTGGATTTCCCAATTCCGAAATTCAGGTTGAAATCTACTGAAGACTGGTAGCCTCGTGTATTGAACATTTCTTGGGTTTGTGACATCCCACCGGCGGAGACCCTTAGCTTGGCACCGATCCCAAAGGTGTTTTGGTTGGATCCCACTAGGGCAATTTTTAGGTAGTTGTTTTGGGCAAACTTCTCGGCATTGTTTCGGTAAACAAATGCTTTTTCGTCTATATTATTGACCACCAAGTCCATGTCTCCATCGTTGTCCAAATCGGCATAGGCTGCTCCATTGGAAAGGGTTTTTTGATCGAGTCCCCAAGCCTTGTTCATTTTGGTAAAAGTGAGGTCCCCATTGTTTCTGTAGGTGTAGTTTTCTTCATAAGTGGAGGGCATCTTATCAATCAATTCGGTCAGTTGAATTTTCTCTTGGGTCTTGCGCTCATTGATTTTTTCCTGTACCACATAATTCATGAAGTCCATATTGGTATAATCTTTTCGGTAACCATTGGTGATAAAAAGATCTTTGTAGCCGTCGTTGTCCAAGTCGGTAAACAGCGAGGCCCAGCTCCAATCGGTATTGGAGACTCCTGAAAATTGTCCGATTTCAGAAAAATAGCCCCCTCCTCGGTTGAGTTGCAACATATTTCGCATGGTTTGGTGGTAAAAGCCATTTTTTTGGAGATGACTGAGCTTTTCAAAATTATCAGGACCAGAGGTCATTTTGATGCGATAGTTTCCTTCGGGCAACATGTCCAAGGTCATGATGTCGGTATATCCGTCGTTGTTGATGTCGGCAATGCCCGAACCCATGGAATACAAAGAAACATGACCGATTACCTCTTGCAAGCTCTCGGTAAAGGTTCCATCGCCATTATTCATATAGAGATAATCTTGCTCATTATAGTCGTTGGAAATATATAGATCCAACCAATGATCGTTGTTGAAGTCGGAGATTCCCACGCCCAATCCAAAGCCCAATATATTGGAAA
>CAZGUB010000204.1:0-2978 GCA_964528935.1 uncultured Flavobacteriaceae bacterium
CGGTATTGCCGATGCTCAAATCGACTCTACCCCCATGGTGTGTATTACAGGACAAGTAGGGGCCCATCTCTTGGGATCCGATGCTTTTCAAGAAACCGACATCATCGGTATTTCTACTCCCGTTACTAAGTGGAATTATCAAATTACCGAGGCATCAGAAATCCCCGAGATTTTTGCCAAAGCTTTTTACATTGCCAGATCGGGAAGACCTGGTCCTGTCCTGATAGACATTACCAAAAACGCCCAATTCGCAACATTCGATTTTAGCTATCAAAAATGCACCGGAATAAGAAGTTATAAACCCGTTCCTGCCCTAGACACCCATGCTGTGACTCAAGCTGCCGAAATGATCAATAAGGCCAAGAAACCCTTTATTGTGTGGGGACAGGGAGTCATTTTAGGAAGTGCAGAAGAAGCTTTTCAAGCTTTTGTAGAAAAATCGGGCATCCCCGCTGCATGGACTATTTTAGGACTTTCGGCCTTACCCACCTCCCATCCGCTCAACGTCGGTATGGTAGGCATGCATGGCAATTACGGCCCCAACAAGCTTACCAACGAATGTGATCTCCTCATTGCCATCGGAATGAGGTTTGACGACCGCGTAACCGGAAATTTGGAAACTTATGCTAAACAAGCTAAAATCATTCACTTCGAAATCGACCCCGCTGAGATCAATAAAAATGTCACGGCAGACCTTCCCGTGTTGGGCGATTGTAAAGAGAGCTTAGAAGCCCTGCTTCCTTTGATTCAAAAAAAATCACATCATGTGTGGAAAAGTCGTTTTGACGAAATGATGAAAATAGAGGTTGATCAAGTGATCGAAAAAGATTTACGCCCACAGAAAGAAGGTCTTACCATGGGTGAAGTCATTGTATCCATCAACAAACACACCCGGGGAGATGCCGTATTGGTAACCGATGTCGGCCAACACCAGATGGTGGCCTGCCGATACACCGACTTTGTTCGCTCAAGAAGTAACGTAACCTCTGGGGGATTGGGTACCATGGGATTTGCACTTCCTGCCGCTTTGGGAGCCAAAATGGGTGCCCCCCATAGAGAAGTCATCGCCGTTATCGGAGATGGTGGATTCCAAATGACATTACAAGAACTGGGAACCATTTTTCAGACCCAAGCCGCCGTCAAAATTGTGATACTAAACAATGAGTTTCTCGGCATGGTAAGACAATGGCAGCAATTGTTTTTTGAAAAACGTTACGCCTCTACAGAATTGGTCAATCCCGATTTTGTCACTATTGCCAAAGGGTACCACCTAGATGCCAAAAGGGTCGATAAAAGAGCAGACCTCGACGCTGCTGTGGCAGAGATGATCGCCTCAGACCAACCTTACTTCCTAGAAGTATGTGTCGAAAAGGAAGACAACGTCTTTCCAATGATTCCTACCGGAGCCTCTGTCTCTGACATTCGACTTAAATAATCAACAAATGGACAAAACTTATACCATTTCGATCTATTCCGAAAACAATGTGGGACTGTTGAATCGCATCTCTGCGATTTTCCTAAAGCGGCACATTAATATAGAAAGCTTGACGACCTCACAGTCCGAAATCAAAGATGTTTTCAGATTCATCATCATCGTCAAAGTCAGCGAGGCCAGTGTCAAAAAACTCATTCAACAAATCGAAAAACAAGTCGATGTGATCAAAGCTTTTTATCATACCGACGAAGAAACCATTTTTCAGGAAAGTGCCCTTTACAAGGTAAAATCCAGTGCCCTGTTCGAAGAAAGACATATTCAAAATATCATCAAAGAAAGCCATGCCAACATAGTGACGGTTTCTCCAGAATTTTTTGTCATCGAAAAAACAGGATTCAGAAGCGAAACCGACCGCTTGTACCAAGACTTGGCCCCCTTCGGGCTCCTACAATTTGTTCGTTCTGGTAGAATTTCAATTACCAAATCCAAAATGGGCATCAGCGAAATACTCAAAAAATTTAAATCCGATAATTAATATAAACAAAAAAAATACAATGGCCAATTACTTTAATCAACTTTCATTAGCAGAAAAATTACACCAACTCGGTCAGTGCCGTTTTATGGAGCAATATGAATTTTCACAAGGTGTAGAAGCACTAAAAGGTAAAAAAATCGTTATTGTAGGCTGTGGCGCCCAGGGTCTCAACCAGGGCTTGAACATGCGCGATTCCGGATTGGACATTAGCTACACCCTGCGTCAGGGGGCCATAGACCAAAAAAGAGCATCCTACCAAAATGCTGTGGACAATAATTTTCAAGTAGGCAATTACCAAGAGATGGTTCCTACTGCCGATGTGGTGATTAACCTTACGCCCGACAAAAACCACAGTGCTGTAATCGAGCAGGTGGTACCGTTGATGAAAAAAGGAGCCACCCTGTCCTATTCCCATGGATTTAATATTGTTGAAGAGGGAATGACCATCAGAACAGACCTTACCGTGATCATGGTCGCTCCCAAATGTCCCGGATCCGAAGTTAGAGAAGAATACCTCAGAGGATTTGGTGTACCCACTTTGATAGCTGTTCATCCCGAAAACGATCCCCAAGGACATGGGCTGGATCATGCCAAAGCCTATGCCGTTGCTACCGGAGGGCATCGAGCCGGCGTACTGGAATCCTCCTTTGTTGCCGAGGTAAAGTCAGATCTGATGGGAGAGCAAACCATCCTTTGTGGAGTGTTGCAAACCGGTTCCATCCTTTGTTTCGACAAAATGGTTGAAAAAGGAATCGAACCCGCCTATGCCGCCAAACTCATTCAGTACGGTTGGGAAACCATCACAGAAGCCCTCAAACACGGAGGAATTACCAATATGATGGATCGACTGTCCAATCCCGCCAAAATTAAAGCATTTGAATTGTCCGAGACCCTCAAAGAAATTCTAACCCCCTTGTTCCAAAAACACATGGACGATATCATGTCCGGACACTTTTCCAAAACCATGATGGAAGACTGGGCCAACGACGACAAAAACCTCTTAGAACG
>CAZGUB010000205.1:0-2974 GCA_964528935.1 uncultured Flavobacteriaceae bacterium
GTTTGTTGATGTTGACGTTCATCTGGTTGGAGATTAGTTGGGTGACTTGACTAACGATTCCCATGTTGTCGATACCGGAAAGCTTGATCGAGGCGGTAAATTCGTCTGAAGAAGAATCTACCCACTTGGCGAGGATGATTCTGTAGGCAAAGTTAGATTGGAGGGATAGGGCATTGGGGCAGTCTTTTTTGTGTACCTTGATTCCCTCGTTTACGGTAATGAATCCAAATACGGGGTCTCCGGGAATGGGATTGCAACAATGGGAAAGGGAGTGTTTCAGACTTTCTCTTTCTTTTCCAAAAACGAGGGTATCAAAGCGTTGGGTGACCGATTTTGTTTCTTCTTTGTTGAAAGCGGGGTTTCTTTTTCTGATTTTTTTCTTGAAGAAGTTGAGAAAAGTACTGTTGAAATCATTGGAAAAGCCTTTGAGTTGTTTGTTGTCGATGGTTCCCAGTCCAAAGCGGTAGTACAAATCTTGGCTGTTGTCAAGGTTAAAATACCTGAGCATATAGCCGATTGTTTTTTCATTTAGGGTGATTTTGAGTTGTTTGAGTTTTCGACGCAGGATTTCCTTACCGTCTTCGGCGATGCGTTTTCGCTCTTCGTTGAGGGAGGATCTAATTTTGGATTTGGCTCTAGAGGTTTGTACAAAATCCAGCCAGTTTGCGGTGGGTTTGATGTTTTCGGAGGTGATGATTTCTACGTGTTCCCCACTTTTTAGGGTTCTGCTGAGGGGGACCAGTTTTCCATTGACCCTTGCTCCCCTGGTTTTCATGCCCACTTCGGTGTGTATGCTAAAGGCAAAATCCAATGCCGTGGCTCCTTTGGGTAGGGATTTTATTTCTCCGTTGGGAGTAAAAACAAAAATTTCCTTGGCATAAAGATTGAGTTTAAAGTTTTCTACAAAATCAACGGGGTTTTCGGTGTTGTTTTCCAACACCTCTTGAAGTTTGTCCAGCCAAGAATCTATACCGATGTCTTTTTGTTCTCCTTGCTTGTATTTGTGGTGGGCAGCATATCCTTTTTCTGCGATTTCATGCATGCGTTCAGATCGAATCTGAACTTCTACCCATTTGTTTTCTGGTCCCATAACCGTAATGTGCAAGGCCTCGTAGCCATTGGATTTTGGTGAGGTAATCCAATCTCGAAGTCGTGTGGGGTTGGGGATAAAATGATCGGTGACGATCGAATAGATTTTCCAAGCCAAAAACTTTTCGTTTCTGTGGGTGGATTTGTAGATGATTCGTATTGCGAATTTGTCAAATACATTTTCAAAAGGAATGTTTTGAGTGATCATCTTCCTGTTGATGGAGTAGATGGATTTGCTTCTTCCTTTGATTTGATATTCCAAGCCTTCTTCTGTTAGGGCAGACTGGATGATTTCGGAAAATGATTTGATGTATTGTTTTTGATCCTCGTAGCTTTCTTCGATTTTACTTTTTATGGCCGAATGGTTGAGCGGTTCGGTGTATTTGAAGCTGAGGTCTTCGAGTTCGGTTTTGATGTTGTAAAGACCGATTCTGTGTGCCAATGGAGCATAGATGTAGAGGGTTTCGGAAGCGATTTTTATTTGTTTGTTCTCCGGCATGGCGTCTAGGGTCTGCATGTTGTGCAGCCGATCGGCAATTTTTACAATGATCACCCGGACATCGTCGTTGAGGGTAAGCAATAATTTTCTAAAATTCTCTGCTTGTAGGGAGCTGTCCTGTTCCTTGCTTAGTTTTGAGATTTTGGTGAGTCCCTCTACAATTTTGGTCACTTCCGAGCCAAAAAGTTTTTCGAGCTCTTTAAAACTATACTCAGTATCCTCGACAACATCGTGCAAGAGAGCGGCTGCAATAGACACGGCGTCCAGACCAATTTCTTGTGCTACAATTTTGGCAACACTAATGGGGTGAAATATGTAGGGTTCACCTGTTTTTCTTCTTTGGTTGCGATGAGCGTGAACGGCTGTGTCAAAGGCAGCACGTATCAATTTCTTGTCTTCGACAGACAAAGTTTGATAGCTTATTTTTAGCAGCTCTTTGTACTGCTTGGCGATTTCTTTGTTTTCTATTTCTGCACTGACAATCATAGCCAATTTAAAGGTACTCGAAACTTTTAATATCGCAAAATCATTGTTCTGTACTGTGGTATATCAAAATTCCTGCCGAAACCGATAAATTGAGAGAATCTATGGGAAAGGCCACAGGGATTTTTACCATTTGATTAGATTTTTTCAGCCATTGGCCCTCCAGTCCTTTGTCTTCAGCCCCAAAAATTAAGGCAAAAGGTTTTTGATATTTGATCCTTTTGTAATGCTTGGCCTCGGCGTGTAGGGCGGCGGAGATGATGTGTATTTGATTTTTTTCTAAAAAAGAAATGACTTTTTCGGTTTGTTCTGTGGCAATGGGTAGGGCAAATATTCCTCCCAAGCTGTTTCTAATGATATGGGGATGGTAGAGGTCTGTTTTGGGATTGGAGATGATGACAGCATCCAGCTGTGCCGCAGCGGCAGTTCGAAGCAGAGCTCCTATATTACCGGGTTTTTCGGGGGCTTCGATCACCATAATACGGCTGTCTTGGTGGAGCTGGAGCTGCTCTAAATCGTGATTTTTTGCTTCTAAAATGGCCAAAACTTCTTCGGATCCGGAGCGGATGCTCACCCGATCGAACAATTTTTCACTTAGTTCGAATGAACGATCAAAATATTGCTCTAACAAAGTTCCTTCAGTGCCGGATCTGAAAAACATTTTTTTGAGATTGTACCCCATTTCCAAAGCACGGTATAGCTCACGCTCACCCTCTACCACAAAACATTTTTCTTTTTTGCGCTCTCTGGATTTGCTAATCAGTAGCACCAAGTGCTTGACGAGCGGGTTGTGAATACTGCTGATGTACTTCAAGGGATGTTTTTACACAAATGTAAGGGCTTCTGGGAGAATGGAGGCCTAAAATTGTTTTTGATTTTTATGGTAGTTGACGATCAATCCTA
>CAZGUB010000206.1:0-2967 GCA_964528935.1 uncultured Flavobacteriaceae bacterium
TAGCGACGAAAAGGAAAAGAAATCTCATTTTGATATTGGGCAACATATCGGGCAAAAGGAACGGTCAGATCGTATCGCAAAGCTTTTTGAGACAAGGAATTGGAAAATTGCGCATAAGCTCCTTTTTTTAGGGCTTCTAAATCGGCAGTTTTTACCTTTTCTCCCGAATTTAAAATTTTAAAAATCAATCGATCGCCTTCCTCTCCGTATTTTCCCAACAAGGTTTCGGTTCGTTCGAAAGAAGGGGTCTCGATGGGCAAAAATCCAAAACACTCGAAAGCAGCCGTCAATTTTGCTTTCAAATAATTCCTTTTGGCCAATACTTCCGGCGAAAAATTACGGGTTCCTTTGGGTATCGATGGTTTTACCACTTTCATAAACATGCCTTGTCACAAAGATGCTACAATTCTTATTATTTTAAAAGAAAACTTTTCAGATCCTCATAAGTGTTTCCATTGCATGGATTGGCTCCTTTTTGGATGAGTTTAAATTTTTCATTTTTAATTTGATCTCCAAAATCTCGAGTAGATTCATAGAGTGTCACCCGATCGTCGTTCAAGTGCTGCCTCAACCATTCCCGATATTGATCCTGCAATAATGAAGGACAGTCGGGGCTCAATCGAACCAATATCAAATTCATTTTTTGATCGATGCATTTGAATAAAAAAAGGTGATGATTACTCCTGTTCTCCAAATAGAGAATTTTGTCCAAGGCATCGTCCCAAACCATATCAGAAAAAACATCCAACAAATGTCCGGTATATTGAGGATCTGTAGCTTTGATCTGATCCCATTTTTTTTTGTCGATGGATTGAGTAGCTAAAAATAGGGAAAACTCGTGATATAAGTGCTCTAGTTCTTCTTGGGGCAATCTTGAATATTTCATGCAAGGGAGTAAAAAAAAACCCCACACAAGGTGGGGCAATTTGATGATTAGATCACTATTTTTTTTCAGGAATTACCTCGAAAGTAAATTGAATGGCAACCTCTCGGTGCAACCTGATTTTGGCTTCATAGCTACCCAGCCGCTTGATGGTTTTTCCTGGAACGGCAATGGCATTTTTGTCAATTTCATGACCTTTATCCTGAAAGGCTTGTACCAAATCTGTTGCAGACACCGAGCCAAAGAGCTTGTCTCCTGTACCTACTTTGGAAGCGATTTTGATCTCTAGGCCCACAAGTTTTTCACCCAATGCCTTAGCATCGTCGATGATCTTTTTTTCTTTAAAGGCTTTTTGCCTTAGGTTTTCGGCCAATACTTTTTTGGCAGAAACGGTGGCCAATATGGCTTTTCCCTGAGGGATTAGAAAATTTCGGCCATAACCGTTTTTGACGGTTACCAAATCGTCCTTAAAGCCAAGATTTTCAACGTTTTCTTTTAATATTATTTCCATGACTTTAAGATTTTATTTTAACAAATCACCTACGTAGGGCATCAGACCCAGGTGACGGGCTCTCTTGATGGCGACAGAAACTTTTCGCTGATACTTTAATGAAGTACCCGTGAGACGTCTGGGTAAAATTTTGCCTTGTTCGTTTACAAACTTCAAAAGAAAATCTGGGTCTTTGTAATCGATATATTTGATCCCAGATCTTTTGAATCTACAATATTTTTTCTTATTGTTGGTGTCTATGTTCAGTGGGGTCAGATACCGAATCTCCCCTTCTTTTCTCCCTCCGGATTGTTCTTCAATTTTTGACATCTTTCTTAAGCTTTGACGTTAGATTTTACTTTTTTTCTTCTTTTCTCGGCCCAAGCCAGTGCGTGCTTATCGAGTTTGACAGTCAAAAAACGCATCACCCTTTCGTCTCTTCGAAATTCTACCTCGAGAGTATTGATTACCTCACCTTCTCCCTCGAACTGGAACAAGTGGTAAAAACCACTGTTTTTGTTCTGAATGGTGTAGGCGAGTTTCTTCAGGCCCCAATCTTCTTTGTGGACCATTTTGCACTTGTGAGATTTCAAAAGTGCTTCGTACTTTTTAACTGCTTCCTCTATCTGAGTATCAGAAAGAACGGGATTCAAAATGAAAACAGTTTCGTAATGATTCATATTTATTGTTTTTAAAGGACTGCAAAAATAAGCCAATCCACAAATTAGAGCAAGTGATTTTTTGTTTTTTCATATTTTTTTTTCAATTTTGAGACGTTATAGTAAATAAATCAGCCCTGATGACAAAACTTAACTACATTTATGTCGATTCCAGTCCGGTCGACCGACTGTATTTTCTCCAGATTTTAAAAGAGTTTCCCGAGATTGTTCTCAAAGCAGAATTTTCGGATGCCGTTCACGCACTGGAATATCTGAATTACAATACGGTGGATTTTGCGATTGTTGCTGCCGATCTGCCCGTTTACAATGGTTTCGAATTTGCAGAAAGACTCAAAGACAAAATCGAACTCGTGCAACTCACCAAAAACCCCATGGATGCTTTCACCTCCTATGAAATGGGTTTTACCGATTGCTTGTTGAAACCTGTGCAGAAAAACAGATTTAAAATAACCCTCCAAAGGTTGTCTGAAAAAATAGAATGCCAAAAGATTCTAAAAGAACAAAAAGCGCACATGGTTCACTTCAAATGCAATTTTAAAAGTGAAAAAATTACTTCCAGTAATATCCGCTGGATTGAGGCCATGGGAGATTATGTGAAAGTAGTGACTAATGGTAAAAATTACATGGTCCTATCGACCATGAAATCATTTTTGGATAAATTGCCCGAGGGGCAGTTTGTTAGAATTCACAAATCGTATATTGTCAATTTGCAAAAAGTGGTCAATTACACCCCAAAAAATGTTAACACAGATGGCCAAATATTGCCTCTGAGTAGAAAGCAAAAAAACGTTTTTAGAGAGACCTACCACAATTTTCAGTAAGGATCGACATCCAGTTTGACCTTACAGGCTCTAAAATTGGAGATGGCTTCAAAACTTTCCATGGTCTTGCTTATTATTTTTTTTACTTTTTGT
>CAZGUB010000207.1:0-2967 GCA_964528935.1 uncultured Flavobacteriaceae bacterium
GTGATGATCGTAGGCATCGAGTTGGGAAACGTACTCAGCAATTTCGATAACATTTTCAAAAGGCTGATTGTTTTCCTCACCCAAGTTCCAGTTCATTGATAGGTGATGTCCGAATCTGGCGATCAGCTCTCTGTAATATAGTTTTCCTTCTACACCAAAGCTCCCCTGATCCATCAAATGATCGGTTTCTGTTTCATGGGTTTTAAAGTGAAGAAACATACCTTTTGATTCTGCATATTCAAAAATTCTTTCCCACTGATCTAATTTTGAAACATCGTATCGGGTTTTATGAAACATTGTTTCCCATGCTTTTTTGTTTTTTTTGATACTGGCATAGGCCTCGTATTGGTCTTTTGAGACTTTGAGCAACTGAGGGAAGATGTTTCTGTCGTCACCATCGACATTGAATGTCAAAAATGAAAAAACGTTGAGCCCTTCTACGGCCAGGTAATTGATGGCTCCAATAAGATTTTTACCTTTACCTCCCTTCCAAACGAAAGATTCACCGCTTTGATCGAAATCCTTGGCGTGGGGTGCCCAATTTTTCTCAAAGCCTAAAGCGTTTGTCGACTCGTCAAAGTCGGCATAAGCCAATAAATTTTCAGGGGCATCAACCCCCAGTTTGATAAAATATTTTCCATTTTCGGCAAATTTTAAATAAGAGGCTCCCACGTATTCCAACCTTCCTTTTGCTCGGTTGTCCATTCCTTTTTTATCGGAGGGTTCAATAATAAGTTTTCCATTGGCACCATCCATAAATCCGGCAGAGCTTCCCTTATCTAAAGTATTGGCCACCGCAACTTTATTGCCTTTTTTGAAAGATACATGATAGGTCCACTCTCCAATGGCATCGGGGGTAAATCTCACTTGCCATATGTTTCCTTCTGCACTTCCACTTTCGGCGGCGTTACCATCGGCGGCATAATATCCCGGAATGGTGTATTGGTTTTCCTTGTTTTTGAAGGTGACATCCAATCGGTAATCCAAAAATGGATTGATTTCTGCCATTTCTGAAGTATTCGGTCCTTCGAAATTTAGTGTAATTCGGTGCCATTTTTTGAGTTCTCCCTCTATGGAAACTTTCCCTTTATTTTGGCAACAGACCAAGAGAAATATTAGCAGGGCAAAGGAGATGAAATATTTTGTTGGTATTGAATTCATAAAAGAGTTTTTTCATTCTAAATAAGAGGCTATCCTCTTTTTAAAGTTGAGGTTTTGTTCATCGTCCAATTCAAATTTTATTTAATTTTCCATTGTCTTAAAAATATAGAGCAAAAGATCCCCAATAATTTCAATAATTTTACAAAACCACCGAATTTATTAAAATAATTCCAATGAGAAAATATTTATTCCGCTATTGTTTTGGATTTGTACTTTGGATTTTTCAGTCCTGCGGACAAACATCCAACACCCATGTTGCAGCCGGGCAGGGGAATTCCGCAGTCGAGGACATAGTGTTTAGTGTCAATGCCTATTCTTTTTCAGACCTTTTGAGTGCCACTTATCCTCAAAGCGATCGACAATTGTATTCCTTATTGAATTTGTTGGATTGGTTCAAATACAAAGGGGTCCAAGCCATTGATCCTACAGCTTATTTTTTTCCGGGCTATCCCGACCCTCCCTCCGATGCTTTTTTAGACGTTTTCAAGCGTAAAGCCGAAGAGTATGGGATAGCCATTAGTGGTACAGGAATCAGAAATGATTTTGCAAACCCGGACCCACAGATCAGGGCAGAGGGGATTCAAAGAGCCATCCAATGGCTCGAGGTAGCCTCAAAATTAGAGGCACCTGTATTGAGATGTTTTGCCGGTAAATTACCCCAGGGGTATGAAGACCAATGGGAAATCCCCGCACAGTGGGTCATAGAATCAGTTGAGCAACTCATTCCTTATGCCCAGAAATACGGTGTAAAAATTGGTATCCAAAACCACGGAGATATGCTGAAAACTGCCGAACAATGTTCCTATATCTTAGAAAAATTGGACTCACCATGGGTGGGTTTGGTGGTAGATACCGGACATTTTCATACCCCGGACCCCTACAAGGACATAGAACTAATGACACCCTATGCTGTAAACTGGCAAATCAAGGAGTTTGTCGATGGAAACCAAAAGCAGGTAGCAATGGACTATGCTAAAATTGTAAAAATTATCAAAACTGGAGGATATAAAGGGTTTGTTCCAGTCGAATCTTTAAAGGAAAAAGATGTTCCTTACGACCCATTTGAGCGCGTGGATCGAATCCTGAAAATTTTGGAGACAGAAATGAGAAAATAAGTGGAAGGAAGAGGTCGGATAAGAAAGCAAAGAAATCTATGATAAAGGGAAGGGATATTGCCCATGATCGGTTTATTTCCTGTATTCAATTTTTTCATTCTTAAAAAACAAAAGAAAAAGAAAAAAGACCACCAGAGCAAAAATTGCTGGGAATTTCCAAATGGTATTCCAGTCGTGGGCACCACCATCCAATACATAAATATCTGCTATTTTTCCGGCTACCCAAAAGCCTATGAGCATCCCCAGCCCATAGGTCGCCAGGGTAATCAGTCCCTGAGCGGCACTTTTTATTTCTTCACCGGCTTTGGAATCGGTATAAATTTGTCCGGAAACAAAAAAGAAATCATAACAAATGCCGTGAATTAAAATTCCTATGATAAGCATAAATGTCAATTCATCGGCGTTTCCATAGGCAAAAAGAAAATAGCGAATGACCCAAGCCATCATCCCTGCCAAAATGGTCTTTTTAAGTCCGAATCTTATGAAAAATACGGGAAGCAACAGCATAAACAAGACCTCACTGACTTGTCCCAAAGACATTTTTCCGGTAGGGTTGTCCATCTCTAAGGCAACCAAAAATGGGTTGGCCTGCTGATAATAGAAAGCCAGTGGAATACAAATCAAAACAGAGGCCACAAAAAAGATCAAAAAATTTCGATCCTTGAGCAACTTTATGGCATCCCATCCCAAG
>CAZGUB010000208.1:0-2955 GCA_964528935.1 uncultured Flavobacteriaceae bacterium
AACTATGTACGCAATTGTAGAGATAGCAGGGCAGCAATTTAAAGTTGCAAAAGACCAAAAGCTTTTCGCACATCGTTTGCAAGACAAAGAAGGAAGTAAGCTTTCCTTTGACAAAGTCTATTTGCTCGACGATGGAAAAAAAGTTACTGTTGGCGCCCCGGCTATAAGCGGCGCTGCTGTAGAAGCAAAAGTTGTGGGTCACCTCAAAGGAGACAAAGTCATCGTTTTCAAGAAAAAACGTCGAAAAGGATATCGGGTCAAAAACGGACACCGTCAGGCATTGACTGAGTTGATCGTAGAAAAAATTGTAGCCTCCGGGGCCAAACCCGCCGCTGCAAAACCAAAGACCGAAAAAGCCGTTGCACCCTCCAAAGCCAAGCTTGCCAAGAAAGCCCCTGCCAAGGCAACCGAAAAGCCCAAAGCGCCCAAAGCCGAAAAGGTAGACCTTTCCAAAATGACTGTAGCGGAGCTTAAAGAGGCCGCAAAAGCCAAAGGAATCAGTGGATATACCAGCCTGAAAAAAGCAGAGCTAATCGCCGCATTAAAAAAATAAATACACCCTAAAAAAAGAATAAAATGGCACACAAAAAAGGAGTAGGGAGCTCCAAAAACGGAAGAGAATCGGAATCGAAACGCTTGGGCGTGAAGATTTTTGGAGGCCAAGCCGCCAAAGCTGGCAACATTATTGTTCGTCAACGCGGAACCGCCCACAACCCCGGAGAAAACGTATATTTGGGAAAAGACCATACCCTCCACGCTAAAGTGGATGGATTGGTGAAATTCACCAAAAAGAAAGACAACAAATCCTATGTTTCTATCGAGCCTTTTCAGGCCTAGGCAGACCACAATAGTGATCCCAAATAAAACCCGCCTATTGGCGGGTTTTTGATTTTTGTATGTTTTTGTATTTAGTAGCGGTAGTAATCGGGTTTGTAAGGACCTTTGACCGTTACCCCGATGTAGTCTGCCTGGTCCTCAGAGAGGTCGTCCAATTCAACGCCCAAATGTTCCAAATGCAAAGCAGCCACTTTTTCGTCCAGATGCTTGGGCAACATGTACACCATGTTTTCATAGCGTTCGGGATGGTTCCACAGCTCGATTTGTGCCAACGTCTGGTTGGTAAAAGAATTGCTCATCACAAAGCTGGGGTGGCCGGTCGCACAACCCAAATTGACTAGCCTTCCCTCGGCCAAGACGATCAGTTCTTTCCCATCCGCTAAAGTATAAAGATCTACCTGAGGTTTGATTTCTACTTTGGTGTGACCATAGTTTTGATTAAGCCAAGCCATATCGATTTCATTGTCAAAGTGTCCGATATTGCATACAATGGCTTTGTCTTTGAGGGCCAAGAAGTGGTCTTTTCGGAGAATGTCTTTATTTCCTGTGGCGGTAATCACGATATCGGCATTGGCGATCACCTGCGCCATCTTTTTCACCTCATAACCGTCCATGGCGGCCTGAAGGGCACAAATGGGATCAATTTCTGTGACCGTAACAATGGCACCAGCTCCTCTAAATGAGGCAGCGGTACCTTTACCCACGTCGCCATAGCCAGCTACCACCACGCGCTTGCCAGCCAGCATTACATCGGTGGCCCGACGGATGGCATCTACGGCACTTTCTTTGCAACCGTATTTGTTGTCAAATTTGGATTTGGTAACCGAGTCGTTGACGTTGATGGCAGGTAGGGGCAAGGTTCCGTTTTTCATTCTCTCATAGAGGCGGTGGACTCCTGTCGTGGTTTCCTCAGACAAGCCTTTGATTCCATCGACCAAATCCGGATAGTGATCCAACACCAAATTGGTCAGATCTCCTCCATCATCTAGGATCATGTTCAAGGGTTGTCGCTCTTCTCCAAAAAATAGGGTTTGCTCGATGCACCAATCGAATTCCTCTTCGTTCATGCCCTTCCAGGCGTAAACAGAAATACCTGCAGCGGCAATGGCTGCGGCAGCGTGGTCTTGTGTAGAAAAAATATTGCAAGAACTCCACGTCACTTCGGCACCCAAAGCCGTTAAGGTTTCAATCAATACTGCTGTTTGGATGGTCATATGCAGGCAACCGGCAATACGAGCTCCCTTTAGAGGTTGGCGCTCGCCATATTCTGCCCTCAAGGCCATCAAGCCCGGCATTTCTGCTTCGGCCAGCTGTATCTCTCTTCGGCCATAGGTCGCCAAGGAAATGTCTTTTACTTTGTATGGCAAATAAGCAGCTTCGGTTTTCGTTCCCATAGTTTGTATCTTTATTAGCAATTTTAATACAAAAATACGCACTTTAATTTCAATATCAAATGCCCATTGCCCACCGGTTTAACTTTCAAGACGACACCCAAGTCCTGATTTGGGAGATCGAGGAATCCATGGAGGCACTTCAAAAGGACTTACCGCTGTCTGTTGCCGACCGTCAGCAATGGACCCTGCGAAAGCATTTGTTACACAAAAAGGGTTTGCTGGCAAGCCGAAAGCTACTGCTTTCCGCAGGTATTTCCCCCCAAAATTTGTACCACGACCCCGACGGGATTCCCCATTTGGAGTCGGGTCCCCAACTGTCCATATCCCATTCCAAAACCGTAGCCGGAATCGCTTTGGGCCGACCCACTTTGGGCTTTGACTTGGAATTTTACCACCCCAAAATAGAAGCCATCGCCCCCAGAATTATGCACCCCAAAGAAGCTTTTGCCGCTATGGGAGACCTGAGGAGAGAGCAACTTACCCTGCTGTGGACCGCCAAGGAAGCCCTTTACAAAGCCGCCAAACAAAAAGGACTGATTTTTTCGGAGCAACTGTGCGTGGATGCCTTCCGATGGGGTGAGAAAAATGGAAGTGCAAAAGTTTTACTCCCCGAAAAAACCCTAGATTTTTACCTTATTTTTATACTCGAAAAATCCTATTGCGCCACCCTGGCGATACTAAATGATTAAACCACTGTTGCTGAACCAAAATTTTGACCTGTGAA
>CAZGUB010000209.1:0-2940 GCA_964528935.1 uncultured Flavobacteriaceae bacterium
GTTTTGACAGCAGTCGACAGCGCGTTAATGGTTATCGATGTGGCCAAGGGGGTTGAAGAACGAACCATCAAACTGATGGAGGTGTGTCGCCTGCGGGATACCCCGGTGCTGACATTCATCAACAAGCTGGATCGGGAGGGAAAAGATGCTTTTGACCTGCTGGATGAGGTAGAAACCCAACTGGGACTTTCGGTTACCCCGCTGAGTTTTCCCATTGGAATGGGGCATAATTTCAAGGGCATTTACAACCTGTGGAAGCAAAACGTCCAGCTTTTTGATTCGGCAAACAAGCAAAAGATCGCCCTAACCCAGACCTACGACACCCTTCAAGCCCCCGGACTAGAACAAGCCATCGGTACGCCCGCCATGGCAGCACTCAAAGAAGCCGTGGAGCTGGTCGAAGGGGTCTATCCCGCATTTGACCAAAAGGCCTATCTGGCCGGTGATCTTCAACCGGTTTTTTTTGGCTCTGCCCTCAACAACTTTGGGGTACAGGAACTGCTGGACTGCTTTGTGGAAATCGCACCATCCCCCCTTCCCAAAGCTACCGACCTACGCATGGTACAACCCGACGAAGCGAACTTTTCGGGCTTTGTCTTTAAAATCCATGCCAACATGGATCCTAACCATCGGGATCGCTTGGCTTTTGTAAAAATCGTTTCGGGTACCTTCAAACGCAACACCCCCTACCTGCATGTGCGACACAATAAAAAACTTAAATTTTCCAGCCCCAATGCTTTTTTTGCAGAAAAAAAAGAGGTGGTCGACGAGTCTTTTCCCGGGGACATTGTAGGGTTACACGACACCGGAAATTTTAAGATCGGCGATACGCTCACCGCCGGAGAATTGCTGCAATACAAGGGCATTCCCAGTTTTTCTCCCGAATATTTTCGATTCATCAACAATGCCGACCCGCTCAAAGCCAAACAACTCAACAAAGGGATCGACCAACTCATGGACGAGGGGGTGGCCCAATTGTTTACCCTGGCCCTCAACGGCCGCAAGGTCATTGGCACGGTGGGCGCCCTACAGTTTGAGGTAATACAGTACCGACTGGAACACGAATATACCGCCAAGTGTAGCTTTGAAAATCTAAACGTTCACAAGGCCTGCTGGATCGCTACCGATGACCAAGAAAACGAAAATTATCGCGATTTCCTTAAAGTGAAACAAAAATTTTTGGCACAAGACAAACAAGGTCAATTGGTCTATCTGGCCGACTCTGCTTTTTCACTACAGCTGGCGCAACAAAAATATCCGGAAATCACTTTTCATTTTACCTCGGAGTTTTAAAATTTTTTGTTAGACCCAATCGGAAGCTGTACAATAGCCCAGCTGAAATCATTGCCAGTTTTTTTGTAATTTTAAACAAATTCATTAATAGATATTATAGACCAATTATAGAATAACCCAGAACCCCCATCAATCGCCCCAAACCCATGAAAAAAATATTGCGTAAAACCTTACTTTACAAACACATCAAATATTACCGAAGGATAAAGAAACTTTTAAACGATCCTACCTATCGTGCGATAAGGAGGAAAGCCACATTGGAATCGGAAAAACACACCTAAAGAACCGACATCATCAATTTTCTTTTGGAACAATTCAATCGGGACACCCACTATTTGGAGATTGGGGTACGCAGGCCCAAACACAATTTTTCGAAAATAAAATCCAAAACAAAATACGGGGTAGATCCCGGGATTGAATTTTCCAAAAATCCCGTTGACTTTAAAATGACCAGCGATCGGTTTTTTTCCCAATTGGATCAGGAAAAAATTCTCCATAAAAATATTCGCTTCGATGTGATCTTTATAGAAGGTTTGCACCTGGCCGAACAAGTGGACCGGGATATCGCGAATGCATTGAGATACCTCAAAGACGATGGTTTCATTGTATTACACGATTGCAATCCACCCTCAGAATGGCATGCGCGCGAGGACTTTTATTATGGTTTGACCCCGGCAGAATGGGAGTGGAACGGCACCACTTGGAAAGCTTTTCTAAAATGGAGGGGCGATGAAACCCTACAATCTTGCTGCATCGACACCGACTGGGGAATCGGAATCCTATCCAAAAAGCACCCCATCGGTCGGAAAACAACTCTAAAGAATATATTTTTTGAGTTCAAAACCCTTGACAGAAACAGGGACGATTTCTTAAACCTGATGTCGTTTGAGCATTTTAAAAAAGTGATTTCTAAAGGCTATGCGGTGCATTAGTGTGGGCGGTCAAAAAAAATCCCCCAAATGAGTTTGGGGGAAGTAATTTAAGCCTCGCCGGTGGGACCGAAATTGAGAGGAACGGGCGGTGGGTCTTTGGAATCGATCTCGCCATGGCTTTCTTCATAACGACGGATATTGTCGGCCAGTGCTTTCTGGAATCTTTTGGCGTGTTCGGGAGTAAGGATAATCCTAGATTTGACTTTTGCTTTGGGGGTAGCGGGCATGATGGCCACAAAATCAACCACAAACTCGGAGGGAGAGTGGTTGATAATCGCCAAGTTGGAATAGGTCCCCTGTGCGGTGGTTTCGTCCAACTCGATGTTGATCTGTTGTTCCTTTTGCCCTTTGGGGTCACTCATGGATTATAGTTTTACTTCTTCTTTATCGATCAGCAAGCTGGTATACTCGTCTTTGGAACCTACGATGATGTGATCGTATGCTCTAAGACCGGTACCAGCCGGGATCTTGTGTCCAACGATTACGTTTTCTTTCAATCCTTCGAGGGCATCGATTTTGCCGTTTACAGCTGCCTCGTTGAGCACTTTGGTGGTCTCTTGGAAAGAAGCTGCAGAGATAAAGGATTTGGTTTGCAGAGAAGCACGGGTGATCCCTTGCAACTCGGGAGTGGCGGTGGCCGAAGCGGCATCCCTGGCCACAACGGGGGTCTTGTCCTCGCGACTGAGCAAGGAGTTCTCGTCTCTTAGCTGTGGTG
>CAZGUB010000210.1:0-2940 GCA_964528935.1 uncultured Flavobacteriaceae bacterium
GATTAAAAGGATCCAGTTTAAGATTCCCCAACTGAGCATAATCCAACACTACCTCTGGGAAGGCGATCAAAGTAGCATTTTGATCTACAGGAACATAAGGTGTTTTTCCGGAAAACCGCCATCGTGCACTGATTTCCCAATTTTTTTTCAGCTTGTACCCCCCAGAAAAAGAAATTAGATGTCTGCTGTCCCAAACCGAGGGCAAATAATTACCCATAGCGGTTGTAAACCGACTATGGAAATAGGTATAGGCAAAAACACCATAGAAATTTTTAGAGAGTTTTTGCTGATAAAGGGCTTCCAGGCCATAACTTTTTCCCTTTCCATCGCTTCTAATGGCTTCGTTGCCCAAAACTTCAAACCCTCCGCCTTTGTTGGCCAAAGAAACCCCATCTACTAGGGAAACAGGATATTGGCTGTATTTTTTATAAAACCCTTCCAAGGTGATTCTGGAGGCATTTCCGGGTGCATATTCCAAGCCCATCACCAAATGATCGCTCTGGGTGTACTGTGCATTTTGGTTGAAAAAGTTTCTTTGGGTATTCTGGAAGCCGAGCATGGTGTAGGTCGGAATTTTGTAATATCGTCCGGCAGAGGCATTGACTTTCCAACTTTGATCTTCGGTAAGGTTGTAGGTCAGCGATAGGCGGGGAGAAAAATTGTCTGCCAAGTCTGATCCCCGGGAAAAACTGTCTGCATCCATCCTAAAACCCAAAGACAGCCCCAGACGATCCTCTATGAATTTTCGCTCGGCTTTTGCAAAAAAACCGTATTTGATAAAATCAATACCGGTACTGTAGTTGAGGTTGTAAAGCAAACTTTGGGTGTCATTGCCATAGTCAGAATATTGTAGATTGGTTCCTGCAGCTATCTTCCATTGATCCAAATAGTGTAGAGTTTGATAGCGAAATTTGGTTTCTTGCTCGTGGGAATCATTCTCAAAGATCACCCCGGTTTTGGTGGTATTGTCTTCAAAACGAGAAAAAATGTTTTGCAGTCTGTTAGTACTAATAGACGCAATCATTGACCCTTTTCCACTTTTGTATTTTCTTTTCCAAGACAGCCCAACGGTGGTGGTTCTTTGTTGGATGATCGGCACCTGTTCCAAGGTCGCTTGTTGTTCTGCATCGAAATCGTTGGGGGCTTTTACCGAAAAATCGTCAATGGTGCCCAATCCTAAAAATACGAGGGTATTGTAATCGTCAATCTCGTGATTGATTTTCCACTGGTAGTCCCAATAATTGGGACGAATGGGCAAGCCTATCAGTTCGAATAAAAATTGTAAATAGCTTCTTCTGACCGAGAACAGCAGGGTGGTTTTTGCCGGTTGCTCTTTGTCTTTCCTAAACAAAGGCCCCTCTAGTGTCAGGGCGGCCTCGCTGGCACCAAACCTAAAATTACCGCCAAAACGATTCGGATTTCCTTCCCTTTGCTCAAACGACAATACTCCAGACAAAGGATTGTCATATTCTGCACCAAAAGCAGAACTCGACAAAGTAACTTCCCTAATAAATGAAACATTGAGCATGCCTACCGGTCCCCCGGCACTTCCTTGAGTGCTAAAGTGATTGATGTTTGGAATTTCAATTCCATCCAGATAGTATACCGACTCGTTGGGAGCACCTCCTCGGATGATGATGTCATTTCTAAATCCACCAATAGAAGGCGAAATTCCCGGCATACTCTGGATCACTTTGGTAATATCATTGTTTCCTCCAGGATAGGTTTCTATTTCTACTGCAGAAAAGGTCTGGGTGGACAAGGGGGTTTCTACCGTGGTTCGAAAAGGACTTTGAAATACCACGATTTCGTCCAATTCGTTGGCAGATTCCTCCAATAAAATCTGTAGCGGCGGAGTTCCGAATGTTTTTACAATTACATTGTAAAGCGTTTGGGACTGATAACCCAAATGGCTGATGATCACATTGTAGGTTTGGGTAGGTATATCCTTGAAACTAAAATAGCCCGCCTCATCGGTTACTACCCCCATTACAGTTCCTTCGAGCAGTACTGTAGCTCCCTGGATGGGAAGTTGACTTTGTTGATCTAAAATTCTACCACTCAGTTCACCGGTATTCTGTCCAAACAAAAAACCACTATGCAATATCAATGTTATAAAGAATTTCCGCATCTTTTTTTTACAAAAATATATGAAAAGAAAGTAGAAAATATATTTTTGTTTAATAAATTTATAATAAGATTAAACTAAACTGTGTATCTTTATAATGATTTTCTGATTGGTATGAAAAACAATAGAAGAGATTTTTTAAAAACTGCCTGTGCTCCTGTGGCCTTTTCGGTCTTTGGGATTTCCATGCTAGAAGCTTGTAGTGCCACTGAGGACGATGATTATGGCGCCATCAAAAATGCCAACAACAATGGAAACCAAGCATCCAAAACGGTAACCATTGATTTGTCCGACTCCAATTTCTCCAATCTGTCTGAAGTAGGGGGTTGGATGAATTATACCGCTGAAAGCATGTTGTTGTTACGCGTCAGCGACACCCAAATCCGAGCTTTTAGCAATGTATGTCCCCACGCCGGTGCGCAAAACCAATGGTCCCATGCCAACTCAAAGTTTACCTGTAGCAATCACGGGCGTTCTTTTAACGACGATTGCTCAGGATCGGGGTTAAAATTGACCTGCTACACCACCAATATCCAAGGCGATACACTCACGGTCACCCGCTGATCAGAACTGGTTTTTCTTGTTTTTCTTTTCTTTGCGCTCCTTCTTTTTTTTCTTATTGGCCAAGGCTTCTTCCTCCAAGAGTTTTTTTTCCTCGTTTTTCAAATCGAATGCTGCCCTCAATTCCTCCAAATCTGTCCCGCTGATCTGCTCTTGATCCGGAGGCTGTAGTGCCGCATCTTCTTTGCCAAAACTGGCCTTATCTGTTTGTTTTCTCATAATCTCTCTCGCCGCATTGAGATTGTAATACA
>CAZGUB010000211.1:0-2918 GCA_964528935.1 uncultured Flavobacteriaceae bacterium
GGACTGCTCCTCGGAGTCGTCCAATATAAACTGAACATTTTCCCCTCGGGAGTTGACATTGTCGGCAAACCACTCGGAAAGCCCTGAAGGGGTGGAAAGATACTGGTACAGCAATTGAGGGGAAGCTTGAAAATCGTATTCCAGAGAAAAGAAGGTTTTTTTACTCATCAAAGCAATATTTGATGGTCAATATATGTAAAAAAGTTTAAGTCCTGCCCATTAAGATTATTTTTTTTAAAGTTCAAAAGGTCACTAAAAATTATAATTTTATATTTGCGCATTGAAATGGCGAGGTAGCTCAGCCGGTTAGAGCGTCGGATTCATAACCCGGAGGTCGGGAGTTCAAGTCTCCCTCTCGCTACTAGAGAAATATTTCTTTCCAACTCTAAGTAATTCCCCGGTGAATGTTTATCCGCCGGAGACGGAGGAGTTCTGGTCTCCCTCTGCTCTTCAGCAAAACACCTTATAAGAGCAGTTCCATATGTAGGATCTAATTCTTAACTTATTTGAACCACATAATTAAAAAACATCTTACTACTAGGTTTTTAAATGCAAAACAATTTTTGACTTGAAAAACCTTTGTGGGATTTCATTAAAAATTGGCTAAATTGTAAGACTAAAAATAAAAATATGAAAGCCCATAATGGGCATTTAATACGGCAAAGACCAATACCCGCCGACATGATTAAACTCTCATTACCAACAACTTACAAAACTTAAAACAGATGAAACAACTTCTCTACCCCTTTGTATTGCTACTTTCAACCCTAGTCGTCAACGCTCAAAAAACCTCTTTATTTAATGGAAAAGATTTGGAGGGTTGGAAAGTTCATGGAACAGAACTATGGTATGTAGAAGACGGACTACTGGTTTGCGAAAGTGGTCCTGAAAAAAAATACGGCTACCTATCTACCGAAGCCTTTTACGATGATTTTGTTCTCACCCTAGAATTCAAACAAGAAGCCAATGGCAACAGTGGGGTCTTTTTTAGATCCACCTTGGAAGGAACAAAAATCAGTGGATGGCAGGTAGAGGTTGCTCCACCGGGCAGCAATTCGGGAGGTATTTATGAATCTTATGGCAGGGGCTGGTTGGTCAAACCCGATTCCGAAAAAGACAAAGCCCTAAGGATGGGCGAATGGAACCGAATGAAAATAAAAGTGGTAGGCGACCAAGTGACCACTTGGCTCAACGGTACCAAAATGATCAGTCTTAAAGACCAAAAAATAGGGCAAGGAAAAGGATCCTTTGCACTTCAGATTCACGATGGTGGGGGCATCAAGGTGAGATGGCGCAATCTGGTGGTCAAGTCCCTTTAATTTCCTTTAAGAACCGTTTTAAACTTACCTAAAAATTTCATCTCCGTATTATTTCCAAGAAATGGATGGGGCGGGATGATATTTTACCCCTTTAGAAAGCAAAAACTTTCCGTGGTAGGACAATCGATCGGCATAGTCCTTCCAATTTCGAAGATCTAAGGATGTCCAACCGATTTCTGCATGACCCAACAACCTAGGGAAGGCCATGGCAGCAATATCATCAAAACTTTCGATGGTTTCCGTCCAAAGCGGTGCCTCCAACCCTACAATTTGTTCGGGATCCAAACCGGAAACCAAGGTTTTTGGATCCCAATCATAGGCCTTTTTGAGGGGCAGGTATCCCGCCCAGCTTAAACCTAGGGAAGTAAGGCTGTCGTATTTCATGTCTAGGTAAGCATAGGAGGCAGAAGAAATCAAAATTTTTGATTTTTTGGCAATCACTTTGTCAAAATCTTCCGCCTTGGCCCAATATTGTAGAAGGGTCTCTTGTGGGATGTCTGCAGCAATCAGCTCATACCATCCCATAGGGGTTTTATTGTGTTGTTTTACAATTTGGAGCGTTCGATTCATAAAACGGATGTAGTCTTCCTCGGGGGTAACCAAAGATTCATCTCCTCCAATATGGAAATAAGGGCCGGGGGTCATCTCACTGATTTCTCGGATTACATCATCGACAAAATCATAGGTAATTTCTTTATCTACGCAAAGACTGGAAAACCCAACCTCTATACCAGTGTACAAGTCAGTGGCTTTGCCGTTGCAGTTGAGTTGGGCATAGGAGGCCAATGCAGCATTGGTATGACCCGGCAGGTCGATCTCAGGAACGATGGTAATAAACTTTTGGGTAGCATAGTTTACGATTTCTAAATAATCATTTTGGGTGTAATACCCGGCCTTACCCCCACCTACTTGTGTTTGTCCCCCGATTTCAGTGAGTTTGGGCCAAGACTTGATTTCGATTCGCCACCCTTGATCATCGGAGAGGTGAAAATGTAAATAATTGATTTTGTAGAGACTCAACAAGTCAATGTATCTCTTGACCTGATCTACAGAAAAAAAGTGTCTTGCCACGTCCAGCATTGTTCCTCTGTAGGCATACTGAGGTTGGTCTTTAACAATTCCTCCGGGCAGGGATGAAAATTCAGTCACGGCATGGATTTGACTGAGGGCCAAAATCTGCTCTAGGGTTTTGATACCTCTATAAATCCCCTCGGCCGAAGCGCCTTTGATACTGATTTCATCCGATTCTATCTCCAATACATAGGCCTCGGGATTCGGCATGTTTTCGTCTATTTCGAGTGCTATGGCATTATCGTCCTTGGTCAAGCTTTCTTCGAGCCATAGATCGTATTGGGTATAATCACTCCACAGCTTCTGAACAGATTGTGCCATGGCTTTCAACTCCTGGCGATCCTCCTCAAAACAAACCGATTGTATGGCTTTGAGGGTTAATACTTCTTTCGATGCTTTTACAGATAATGGCAGGGGAATCAGCGGAAGTTTTTCTAAGCTAAAAACCGGCTTTGGCGATTTACAAGCATTGACCATAAGCAGTACCAAGCCAAAGATAAAAAGTGTTTTTTTTTCTATCAATAACAT
>CAZGUB010000212.1:0-2904 GCA_964528935.1 uncultured Flavobacteriaceae bacterium
AGATCGGAAGAGCACACGTCTGACTGGAGGTCAGACGTGTGCTCTTCCGATCTTCCCGTCATCATCGTAACTCAAGAAGAAGCCGAAGCAAAAGAAAAAGATTTTTCTGAAAAGAAAAAAACTTGGCAATTCAAGGCCGATAACGTTAGGGATTTTGCCTTTGCCTCCTCCAGAAAATTCATTTGGGAAATGATGGCGGTAAAGCTGGGAGGAAAAGATGTGTTGGCAGCTTCGCTATATCCCAAAGAGGGAAACCCCCTTTGGGAGGAATACTCCACCAAAGCCGTTGTACAAACCCTAAAAACCTATTCGCATTTTACCTTTGATTATCCCTACCCCAAAGCCGTATCGGTTCATGCCAAGAACCAAGGGATGGAATATCCTATGATTTGCTGGAATTACGGTCGTCCCGCTGAAGATGGCTCCTACTCAGAAAGTGTAAAATTTGGAATGATCAGCGTAATCATTCACGAGATTGGCCACAATTTCTTTCCCATGATTGTCAATTCCGACGAGCGACAGTGGGGATGGATGGACGAAGGATTGGACACTTTTATGCAATACCTCACAGAACAAGAATTTGGGAAGCAGTATCCCTCTGCAATCCCAGGCAAAGAAAAATACCCCTCCCGAAGGGGAGAGCCCAAAGCTATTGTAAACTACATGTCTGGGGATCAGAGCTTTATAGCACCCATCATGTCCAACCCCGAAAATGTTTATCAATTGGGACCCAATGCCTATGGCAAACCCGCAACGGCCCTCAACATTCTCAGGGAAACGGTGATGGGAAAAGATCTTTTCGATCACGCTTTCAAGACTTATGCCCAAAGATGGATGTTTAAACACCCCACTCCGGCCGATTTTTTTAGAACCATGGAAGATGCTTCTGCTGTTGATTTGGATTGGTTCTGGAGGGGATGGTTTTACACCACCGATTTTGTAGACATCGGGGTCAAAGGAGTAAAGCAGTTTTTTGTTTCCGAGGCGCCCAGCCCAGCGGTAAAAGAAATGCTTGCTAACTATGGGATGACTTTGGAAGACCTACCCCCAGTAGTCTTTACCATGGTCGAGGACAGTGAGGAGTTCAAATCCGAATATCGCGAGGGTAGTCCCATTGATCACTCAGTAGCCTTGAAGAATTATATGGAGAACAACCGGGAGCATTCAGCCCTTAAGATCCCCAATAACTTTTACGAAATCACTTTTGAAAAACCCGGAGGTTTGGTCATGCCTTTGATTGTAGAATACAGCTATGCCGATGGTACTTCTGAACGGGTTGAATATCCCGTTCAGGTCTGGAGAAAAAACGACAAAGAGGTGAAGAAAGTCGTTGCAACAGACAAAGAAATTGTTGGAATTGTTGTGGATCCCGATTTAGAAACCGCCGATGTGGACTTGTCAAATAACAGTTGGCCCAAGGTAGAAGAAGCCTCGGAATTTGATCAATTTAAAGCGAGTTTGAAAAACTGATTCTCAATTTGGCGATTTCCTCAAAAGGTTGTCGGTCATTTTATATATTTGTTAAAAAATAACCCATGTTTTTTTTCATCAGCGGAGCTGAAATCGTTTTTATTTTTTTTGTAGTGCTGCTCATTTTTGGTGCCGATAAAATTCCATCCATTGCCAAACTTTGGCAAAAGGAGTCACCCAGGT
This sequence comes from uncultured Flavobacteriaceae bacterium, assembly GCA_964528935.1. Lineage (GTDB taxonomy): Bacteria > Bacteroidota > Bacteroidia > Flavobacteriales > Flavobacteriaceae > UBA8316. Next base: position 1,654 of record CAZGUB010000212.1, read on the forward strand.
CAGGAATGCTACCAATGAGATCAAATCCGAAATACAAAAATCGGTAGATTCCAATAATCCGGCTGGTGGTGTAGGAAGGGAGTTAAAAAAACAGGTCGATAAGGTCAAAGACGATTTTGAAGATCTGACCGATTCGATCAAACGAGATCTTTAGTGTTTTCTGCAAATCATCAGTCCGTCTCTGAGGGGAATCAAAAGTGGGTAGATAGTTTTTTCGCCTTTTATTTTTTCGTTAAACTGCTTTAAGGCTTTGGTTTCGAGATCTTTTTCTAAATCTTCTTCTTGTAGTACTTTGCCGTTCCACAACACATTGTCGGCAATCAGCAACCCGCCGGAATTGAGTTTGGGCAGGATCATCTCCAAATAGTTGACGTAGTTGGATTTATCGGCATCGATAAACACCAAATCAAATTTGAAATTCAGTTTGGGAATAATGGTTTTGGCGTCTCCCCAATGGGATATGATTTGATGATTGTGGGTGCTTCTACCGAAATATTTTTTTTGAAAATCCAACAATTCCTCATTGATTTCTATGGTGTGAATTTCTCCTTCTTCTGGAAGCCCTTCGGCCAAACAAAGGGTGGTATAACCGGTATAGGTTCCGATTTCCAAAATTTTTGACGGCCTGGCCAAGGTGGAAAGCAAACTGAGCAATCGACCCTGAAAGTGACCACTGATCATCCGAGGTTGAAGGATTTTTTGGTGGGTTTCTTTGTAGAGTTCTTGGAGTAATTCCGGTTCTTGCTGGCTATGGCTTTGGGCGTAAGCCATGATGTCTGGGTTGATGAATTCCATAGCGATCCCCAAAAACTATTGTTGATTGGTGTTGTTTATTTTGGGACGGGCGTATTCCAATCTCTTTTGGAGCTGTGGAAGGGCATAGCCGTCCAATCCGTTGATGGCGACAACTTTTCCCAATTCTAGACTAACCCATCCATCGTCTTGTAACATTTGATTTACTACAAAAATATGCTCTATGGCGGCGACCAACAGCACACAATCGTTTTCTTTAATTTCATATTCATTCAGATAGCGACAAGCCAGCTGAACAGGAGCTCCTTTAACAAAAGGAGCCTGGCAATTGGCCTTGTATTCTGCAATCAACTCGGTTTGGTCAAATTCGGAAATCTCCTCTTCATACTTGGCACTGGTGTGGTGGGCATCTTCTATCTGATCGAGAGAAACATGATTTACGGTAAAAATGTGATTTTCCTTGATGTTTTTGTAAGTGTCTCTGGGTACTGTGTTGGG
>CAZGUB010000213.1:0-2877 GCA_964528935.1 uncultured Flavobacteriaceae bacterium
TGGGATCTCCATCGACGGTGCCTTCAAGTTGAGTGGCGATTTGTTGGGCTGTAAATTTCATTGTTGCAAAAATATAAAATTTAACCGAGAAGCCGACGGCTTGGAAAACACAAATAATACTTGTGCTGTACCTGTGACAAATGATCGGAATGAAAGAAAGCATCTGCTTCATGCAAATCAATCAGCCTGCCTTTTTTATTCAAAATCAAAAGGTCTTTGTTCTTTGGGATATAGGTTTGATTGGAAACTTGTCCAGTAAAAACAAAGTAAGAAAAATCCTCCACCGAAACACCAAACTCTTCCAGTCGCTTATATTTGTCTTTAATGTTTTTGGTGTCAAATGGATTATTTTGAACTTTGATCTTGAGTAGCTGACGGTTGATCAACATACTGGATATTTTACTGAGTATGGGATCTGGATCTTTCTTCCATGTTTTCAAGCCTTGTATAATATCAGCATCGTCCAAACTCAAGAACTTCTCCAAGACTTCCAAGTTCAATAAGTCGTCTTTTTTTTCATTGGATAAAAAATAATCCAAGGCCGGAGAAACATCAATTTTTCTCTTATTCTTGTTGAGGTACCGAAGTCGGGTCAAAACCTTTGACAAAGAAAATTCTGCCGACAAACTGGTTTTGTGAAGATATACCTGCCAATACATCAGTCTTCGTGCCATGAGAAATTTCTCAATGGAATAAATGCTTTTTTCTTCAAAAGCCAAGCGGTCATCTACCACCACCATCATCTCAATAATGCGCTTACTGTTTATGTTTCCCTCAGTAGCCCCAGAGTAGAAGCTATCGCGTTTCAGATAATCCATCCGATCCAGATCAATTTGACCGGCAATGAGTTGGTGCATAAATTTCCTATGATACTGATCGGTAAAAATTGTGATCGCCAAATCCAAAGCCCCATCCATCTCTATATTCATTTGTTTCATGACCATCAAGGAAATATCTTCGTGATGGATTTCTGTGGCCAAAAGGGCCTCTGTAGAGTGAGAAAATGGACCGTGCCCAATATCGTGCAATAATATGGCCAACTGCATGGCTTCGGACTCTTCTAGACTGATTTGCAAGCCCTTTTTTTTCAACACCCCAATGACCTCCTGCATCAAATGCATGGCTCCCAAAGCATGTTCAAATCGAGTGTGGCGCGCCCCGGGATAGACATAATGCGAAAAACCCATCTGAGAAATTCTTCTCAGCCGCTGAAACCAAGGATGGGAGATCACCCTGAAGATTAATGAAGAACGAATACCAATAAATCCGTAAATTGGGTCATTTAAAAGGGTTACCTTTTTTGTTTTCAAAATTGTTGATCTTATTACAAAGATATACAATATGACGCCAATCAAAGTCCTGTGGGTTGACGATGAGGTTGAATTGCTCAAACCCCATTTTTTGTTTTTGGAAAATAGAGGTTACAAAACCACCGCTTGTAACAACGGTCAGGATGCACTGAGCATTTTGCGACAAGAACCTTATGATGTGGTTCTATTGGATGAAAATATGCCCGGACTCAATGGATTGGAGACATTGGCCGAAATCAAAACCCTCATTCCCTCCCTTCCGGTGATTATGATCACCAAAAACGAAGAGGAACAAATAATGGAAGAGGCCATCGGATCCAAAATATCGGATTATTTGATAAAACCGGTCAATCCTAATCAAATTCTACTGGCTCTAAAAAAACTATTTCAGCACAAAAATCTGATCGCAGAAAAAACCCTCGTCAATTATCAGCAAGCCTTTCAAAAAATTACCTTGCGGCTCAACGAACTCGAAACCCCATCGGACTGGGCAGATTTTTACGCCAAAATGCTTTATTGGGAAATAGAACTGGAAAATTTGGAAGATCTGGCAATGCTGGAAATATTTCAGAACCAGATGAAAGAAGCCAATCGGCTTTTTGCAAAATTTGTAACCCAACATTACCAAGAATGGATCAATCAAGACTCTGGTCCCATTTTATCTCACCAGTTATTCCAAAAAAAAATCTTTCCAATACTACAGCAAAAGCCAAAAACCACCACCCTTCTGCTGGTGATCGACAATTTGCGAATGGATCATTGGAAAATGATGGCACCTGTAATAGAAAATTATTACACCAATAAGGAAGAGAGCTACTACTACAGCATACTACCAACCGCCACCCACTATGCACGAAATGCGATCTTTTCGGGAATGATGCCCCTAGAAATGCAAAAAAAATACTCCCAATGGTGGGTCAATGAAAATGAAGAATCCGGGAAAAACCTCAATGAGTCTGATTTTCTAAAAGCACAATTGGAGCGCCATCACCTAGACCTTCAGTACAGTTACAACAAAATCACCAATCTAAAGTCGGGAAAAGATTTGGCACGATCACTGTCCAACCACCAAAACGAGGAGCTCATTGTCGTGGTCTATAATTTTGTGGACATGGTTTCACATGCCAAAACCGAGATGGAAATGATCAAAGAATTGGCCCCCGACAACAAGGCTTTTCGGTCGCTAATCCATTCTTGGTTCAAAAATTCACCTTTACTAGAAATCATTCAGCAGGCCAGCATACTCGGTTTTGACTTGGTAGTGACCACAGATCATGGCTGTATCAAAGTAGAACACCCCATAGAAATAAAAGGAGACCGAAAACTGAGTATGAATTTGAGATACAAAACCGGCGAAAACCTGAGCTATCCACCAAAATCAGTCATGGAATCCCAAGACCCCAAGGAAATTCTGCTTCCGGCACTTCAGCTCAACACCAAATTCATATTTGCCAGAGAACAACAATATTTTGTATATCAAAACAATTTTAACCACTACGCCAATCATTTCAGAAACACTTTTCAACACGGCGGGATTTCGATGGAAGAAATGATTATTCCATTTGTT
>CAZGUB010000214.1:0-2877 GCA_964528935.1 uncultured Flavobacteriaceae bacterium
TTGGCTGGCAGGGCATTGTCGTTGGCGCTTTTGCCCAGATCTGGACGCAAGCCCCCGGAACAGCGCTTTATTACGCTGTCGCAATCTTCGCTGGCCTGCTTTACACAGGCACCACCTTATTCGGCGTCAAAGGTATAGAGCGAGTCGGCATCCCCGCCATGCTGGGCCTGGTAGCGGTCGGCCTCTATGCAGCGTGGGTCAACATCGATCAGGCGGGAGGTCTATCCGCGGTTGAGGTGATGTCTGCCAGCAAAGTAGCTCAATCGCCGATTACCGGCATGGAAGCCATCAACATTGTTGTCGGTGCGTGGATCGTAGGAGCCGTTGTCATGGCAGAGTACGTGAGATTTGCCCGGAGCTTCTGGATTGCCATGGCGATTCCTTTCGTTGTCTTGGTGGTAGACCAACTGTTCCTCAATCTTGTCGGGGCGTTGGGCGCAGTCGGGAGTGGCACGCCCGATTTCACCGCCTACCTAGGCACGCTCTCAGGTTTCGCGGCGATTTTTGGGCTGATCGGAATGACGCTGGCGCTGTGGACCACCGGCGATACCAATTTGTACTTACCCAGTGTGCAGACAGCGAGCCTTTTCAGAAAACCCAAGCGCGTCACCATTGTCATCTGCGGCGCGCTGGGAACGATTCTGGGACTCGGTATCTACCAGATGTTTTTGGGGTGGATATCACTGCTGGCTACCGTGGTGCCCCCAATTGTGGGACCGGTCATTGCCGAGTACTACCTGATTCGCGGGAAGCCAAGCGAATTCAGCAGCGACGAGCGACTGAACTGGCCCGCCATCGTTGCTTTCGCAGCGGGCGCTCTGATCGCCGGCGGCAACGGCAGGGAGGGCTTTCCCATTGCTCTGGACCTTTCACCTTCACTTCTGGGACTCATTGTGTCGTTGGTGGTTTACGTCTTGTTGCGAAGGCTCACTCGGTAACGCGAAACGAGGTTGACTGCCGTGACCAAAACCATCCTCTCTACCATCGCAGCGCTTACAATACTGCTCGGCATCACGCTGTTTACTCCCTGGTTGATTGGCGAGAGTCGCGGAACGCAAATGGCATCGACGATAACCGCCAGTTACCCGCTCACATTTCCGAACGACTTTGCTTGGGGCGTTGCGGTCGCTGCGCAGCATGTTGAGCACCAACAGCCCAGCGATTGGACCGCTTTTGAGCGCCGCGTAATTGCCGAGGGCAAAACGGGAACGGGCGATAAACCCGGCCAAGCCAAACCCGGCCACATTCACAATCTGGACAAAGTCTCCGCAGAAGTCAGACAAAAAAAAGTCGACTTCGATACCCGCTACGCGAGCGATTTTAAAGCGCTGGCGGATCTTGGCCTGAACAGTTACCGCTTTAGCCTGTCCTGGGCTCGCTTGTTTCCTCGGGCCGGTATGAAAGCGCCGGATCCGGATGGCATAGCGTTTTATCGGGAAGTCATCGCGGCGGCCAAAGCCAATGGCTTAACGCCGCATGTCTCACTCTTTCACTTTTCCACCCCGGAATGGTTCTGGGAGGAACAGCAGGGCAAACGCGGCTGGGAGCGCGGCGATGCCCTCACACATTGGGAGCGCTATGTGAGCGCCGTTTCGGCTTTGCTCGGGCCCGAGATCGACTTTTGGTGCACGCTTAACGAACCGATGGTCTATGTGCTATGGGGCTATATGGAGGGCATTTTTCCGCCGTTAGAGCAACGCGCAGTGCCTCTGGATGTCGCGCCCGTTGTCGCGCAACTACTCAAAGCTCACGCCGGCGCGTACGAGATTCTTCACAGGGATGCGAAAGCCCGCGAACAATCCATTTCTGTGGGCCTCACCCAACACACCCGTGCCTTTGAGCCCTTGCGGAATTGGCACCTGATGGACCGCCTGGCCGCCGGTTTCGTCCAACAGGCTTTTATCTGGGACGTGTTCGATGCGATAGAGACCGGCCGCTACGCAATGACCAACACGGATTTTAACGTCACCATTGATGGGCTGGCCGGCACTCAGGACTATGTAGGAATCAACTATTACGGTCGGTTTTATGTCCAAATGGACTTTGATGCCGTAGCGGCGGGTCCAGTGACCCACACCAACGACCCCAGTGATCCAGAGGAGTTAACCAGCGATCTGGGCTGGGCCCTCTATCCCATCGGGTTTTCTCACGTACTGGAGGAGGCGTGGCAGCGCTACGGCAAACCCATCCAAATTTTGGAAAACGGCATCGCCGACGCCACTCAAGCCGACTCCCTGAGACAAACCTTCTTGGTAAGCCATCTAAGAGAGGTGTGGTACGCGATGAATGTACTGGGCATCGACATTGAGGGTTACTTTCACTGGTCTCACCTCGATAACTTCGAGTGGGCGGAAGGTTTTGGTCCTCGTTTTGGTTTATTCGCCGTTGACTATGAGAAAGACTTTGCTCGCACAGCGCGCGATAGCGCAGCGATTTATGCCGACATCATCAGAGCGGGGATCAACGAGGACGTCTGGGAACAGACGCGGGGGCCCTTCTGATCAGCAATGACTGTCCTGCCCGCGTATCGGAATTCAGAAATTGCACGCTTTCGAGTCAGCATATCCAAACTCCGGCCCCCTAAAAACAGTCTCTGCCGGATGCGGCTTCGCCACGCCCAGAAAAAAAACACAGTTGACTGTTTTTAGCGTCAGCGTTACCGTGCTCTGGATTTAAGGTACGAGAGCACCGGTGCGCGCGCCGCACCATCGGGCCTTCGCAGTGCGATGTGAGCCCGGCCGGGGAAATCGCCAGAATAAAGACATCCAAGGAGACCCGTTGTGTCTATTCCAAAGGAAAAGCTGTTGCACGCTTACCGCACCATGAAAACGATTCGCGAGTTCGAAGAACGCGTTAACGCGGAAATCATGAACGGGC
>CAZGUB010000215.1:0-2874 GCA_964528935.1 uncultured Flavobacteriaceae bacterium
GGGGGGAATAGGGCTCCGGCAATTCCGATTCTATTTGGGTAGCAGCCCGTAAGCAATGCAGCTCTGGAAGCTGAGCATACCGCTTGAGCCGAATAGAAGTTGGTGAGTCTAATGCCTTGTTTTGCCATTTGATCCAGATGAGGTGTAATGATATTAGGCGATCCAAAACAACCCAAATCTTGGTATCCCTGATCGTCTGTAAACACTATGACAATATTGGGCGGCGTATTTTCTTTTTTTTGAACCTCATCGTTACAGGAACAAAGTAAAAAAAGGGCAAAAGAAATGTAGAAAAATTTCATGAATTGCTTTTTTATAAAAATACAAATTTTAAAGACTGTGATTTTAGAGCTGATCCAAAAATGTAATTAGAGAACTTACAAAGGTGTCCCAACGATAGTTTTTATGCACTTTTTTGAGTTGTAAAATATATTGGTCGTTGGCTTTTGGGTCGAGCATATGTTCCAATTTTAGGGCAATCTCCTGAGGGTCATCTTTGACAATTTCTCCGGTCTTGTCCTTCAGAATTGGGGCCTTTAAGCCGGGGAGGTCGGTCACCAGAATTGGGGTTTGAAAATGGTAAGCCAAGGGGGTGACTCCACTTTGAGTTGCACTTTTGTAGGTTTGAGCCACAATATCAGCAGCAGAAAAAACCAGTGCGGCTTTTAGGTTGTTGGCATAGTTAAAGTCACAAATCACCCGATCCTCCAGATTGAGTTTTTTAATCTGTCTGGTGTATTTTTCCAGGTTTTCATAGGCTTCACCAACGATGGCCAAGATGCTATCGGGATGTGTTTTGGCGATGCGTCCATAGGCATCGACCAAGAGATCCAAGCCTTTGTATTTGCGGATCAATCCAAAAAAGAGGATTATTTTTTTGTTTTGTGGCCATCCCAATTTTCTACGTGCTTCTTCTTTTGGGATCTTTTTGGTAAAGTCATTGGAAATGGGATGGAACCCACTCCAAAGTGGCATATGGGATAGGTCGTTTGAAATTTGATGGCCTACCGCTTCCGAAAGGGTAGCCATACCATTCATTTTTTGGGCAAACTGGAGGGTCAAAAATTTGTCCCAAGGTCTGGTTTCGTGAGGAATCCAGTTGTCGACCAAGCCTATTTTCGTGATTTTATGATCCAATCCGTTGGCAACGAAAGTCCAACAGGGAGCCAGAAAGGGTGTCCAATATCGAAAAATCACACAGTCGGGCTTTTCAGTATTGATGTTTAGGACGACCTTTTTCCAATTGAAGGGGTTGTAGCTGTGGAGGATTCGATGGGTGGAGAGCTCTTGGGGTGGTTTTTCTTTGCTGTACTGGGTTTTGCCGGGAAATAGCCATAGGGGATATTGAACGCGAAAGGTCAATAGCTTGACATCGTGTCCCATTGCTTTAAGACTTAGTGCCAATTGATTCTGTGTGTCGGCAATGCCACCGCGGTAGGGATAAGATGGCCCCAGCAGCATTATTTTTTTGGACTTCATCATTCGGTAGCAGGGTCTTTTTTTTGCGGTTTTACCCACCACAGGCCGCAGAAGCTAAGTGAAAAATAAATCAGTCCAAAATAAAAAAGGGCAGGCATTTTTGTCCAGTAAAAATCAATTTGAGTGGGCCAAATAAAAAATAGCATCCCCAACAAGTTTCTGAAGAGTTCAAAACGAAATGCCCATCGATGACCGTCCATTAGGGAGGTAAACCCGAATATAGAGAGTAAAATCAATATCCCAAAAAGCAATGCCTGCGAGTTTGAAAAAACCTCGTATTGCGCAAGTAATATCAATAACAGAAAGGTGATGCAGAGCCATTGAAACAAGGCCCATGCTTTATTTAGCGGACTACTAATGGGTTGGTATTTTATCAATTCATTTGCAGTGGAAATTTTATTTCTCGGAAAATCTGCGATCACGTCTTTGGGTCGATAGCCGGTAGGTTGCCACCACAAGGTCAACTTTTCTTTCCAAGAGCGGGTGTGCCAAGCGTCTTGCATCATGTCCCAAAGATGCTGGAAGTTGATGATCAAAGGATTCCAAGTTTGTACGGGTTTTAACACGCCATAAACCGGGGGTTCTTCATCGAGTTCTTCCTGAAAGGTGCCAAACCAGCGATCCCACACACAGAAAATGGAGGCCAGATTTTTATCGATGTAAATGGGGTTGATGGCATGGTGGACTCGGTGTTGGGAAGGCGTAACTAAAAAATATTCTAAAATCCCCATTTTTCCGATGTGCTGGGTGTGGTACCAAAATTGGCCAAATAAATGTAGTGGTGCCAATAGGGTAATAACTTTTGGAGGAACTCCCAAAACGGCAGCAGGAAGGAGAAATAAGGCCGTATATCCCAAAAGATCAGAGATGCTTTGTCGCAAAGCACAGGCCAAATTGAATTCTTCACTGCTGTGGTGGATGAGGTGTTGGTTCCAGAAAAAATTAATTTTATGGTTCAGCCGATGACTCCAATAGCTGGCAAAATCAATGCATACAAAGGCAATTACATGTACTCCAATGTGACCCTCGAGCGAAAATAAAGCCAAGTGTTCGACCAAAAAAGAATAGGATACAATTACAACAGCCAACCCCAAAATGTCCTTGAGTATATTGGTCATTCCGGAACTTAAGCTCGAAAGGGTGTCCATAAACGTATGGGTTTGCTTTCCAGTAAAATGACCGTAGAGTATCTCAATGAGGATCAGGATCAAAAACAAGGGAACCACCCACAACAATACCTTTGCATAAACTTCCATCCTCCAAGACTAAATGATCAACAATTTACAAAATTATTCACTGATCACCCATTCCCCTTCGCTGATTAGGGGTTCGGCCTGTTTGAACTTTACTGTTTTGGTTTCTCCAGTAGTCACATTTTTGATGATTACCCGCTCA
>CAZGUB010000216.1:0-2864 GCA_964528935.1 uncultured Flavobacteriaceae bacterium
TAAGGCCCTCCGAAAAGCGCCACCTACGGTCTTTGACAGCCTTTGGCGTTCAGCGGGGACTAGCCACACTTTCCTGCAAAGACTTCCAAAGTGGGCAAAGCCAGTGAAGCGCCCTGCCCGACCCCCGAAAAAACGGGGACCTCTGACCCCGAGCGCTGGCCCGGAGTCATAAATCGTGATTAAAAATCGATCGCGTTGTGGTCAATGGTGACGCCAGGACCCATGGTGGTCGACAGCGTGACCTTGCGCACATAAACACCTTTGGCTGAAGCCGGCTTGGCTTTCTTTAAATCAGACAGCACCGCAATCAGGTTGCCCTTGATTGCATCGGGCTCGAAGTTCACCTTGCCGATGCCGCCGTGGATAATGCCGTTCTTGTCAGTCCGAAAGCGCATCTGACCCGCTTTGGCATTTTGAACCGCGGTCTCCACGTCAGGCGTTACAGTTCCTGTCTTTGGGTTCGGCATCAGGCCTCGGGGGCCCAAGACCTGGCCCAGCGTACCGACCACACGCATGGCGTCAGGCGAGGCAATAACGACATCAAAATCCATCATGCCGCCCTTGATTTGCTCGGCCAGCTCTTCCATACCGACAAAATCGGCACCCAGTGCCTTCGCCTTTTCAGCACTCTCGCCTTGAGCGAACACAGCAACACGAACCTCGGCACCCGTGCCATGGGGCAGCGTAGTAGCACCGCGAACACCTTGATCGGATTTGCGCGCATCAACACCGAGGTTGACCGCAACCTCTACCGTTTCGTTGAACTTTGCGGTGCCAAACTCTTTAAGCAGTGCAACCGCCTCATCCAATGAATAGCTGTGGTTGGCGTCCACTTTCTCGCGGAAAGCCCGAACGCGTTTGGATAACTTAGCCATCAGTTCACCCCCTCGGTTTCGATACCGGCGGAACGCGCACTACCTGCAATAGTCCGTACGGCGGCGTCCATGTCTGACGCCGTCAGATCGGGCCACTTTTGAGTCGCCACCTCTTCGAGCTGGGCGCGGGTCACCTTGCCAACCTTTTCAGTGTTGGGCCGACCGGAGCCGCTTTTGATGCCTGCAATCTTTTTCAAGAGCACGGCTGCGGGCGGGGTCTTCTTGATGTAAGTGAAAGACTTATCGCTGTAAACCGTGATAACCACGGGGATAGGCAAGCCCGGCTCCATGCTCTGTGTATCAGCATTGAAGGCCTTGCAGAACTCCATGATGTTCACGCCTTTTTGGCCCAGTGCGGGGCCCACCGGTGGAGACGGATTCGCCTGCCCAGCCGGGATCTGCAGCTTGATATAGCCGTCGATCTTCTTCGCCATGTTACTTTCTCCTGGGTTCAAACGCTGTTGTGCTACTTACCATCGGCAAGGCACGCGAGCTCCCCACTATCGCCGCATTGCGGCGTTATTAAGGGAGAGGTGCAACACCTCCCCCACCCAATCAGGCTTTTTCGACCTGACCAAACTCCAGTTCTACGGGCGTCGAACGCCCGAAGATCAATACCGCCACATTGAGGCGGCTTTTCTCGTAATTCACGTCCTCGACAACGCCATTAAAATCATTAAATGGCCCATCGATAACTCTGACCATCTCGCCGGGTTCGAACACCGTCTTGGGCTTGGGTTGGTCAACCCCTGCCTCAACGCGCTGCAAAATGACATTGGCCTCAGCATCGGTAATCGGCGATGGCTTATCTGCTTTACCACCGATGAAACCAAGCACCCGCGGCGTTTCCTTGACCAAGTGCCAGGTGTCATCGTCGAGACTCATTTGTACCAGGACGTATCCGGGGAAAAATTTGCGCTCACTCTTGCGCTTCTGACCGCCCTTCATCTCGATCACTTCTTCTGTGGGCACAATGATCTCGCCGAAACGATCCTGCATGCCCAAGCGCTCGACCCGCTCCTGTATTGCTGACGCCACCTTCTTCTCGTACTGAGAGTAGGCATGCACCACGTACCACTTCAAAGCCATGTTCCTGCCCTCAACCCAGAATCAATGACGCGAGCCAACCGAGCACGCTGTCGAGGCCCCACAAAATCAGGCCAGTAATAATGACGAATACAAATACGATGAGCGTGGTTTGCGTTGTTTCCTGCCGCGTTGGCCATACCACTTTGCGAATCTCTGTTCGCGACCCCTTTACCAAAGTCAAAAACTCGCTGCCCTTGAGCGTGAGTGAAGCCACCCACCCGGCAATAATCGCGAGCACCAGCAGTGCAATCACCCGGTAAAGCACCGGCTGATCACCATAGAAGCTGTTGCCGTATACGCCGCCGGCAACCAGTGCCACGACGACCAGCCATTTCAGCGAATCAAGCCTGCCTGCTGCGGCTTCACTCATGCTCTATCTCCACACCACCGGCGCGCTCCGCACTGCCGATATTCACGCCACCCCAGTCATAAGGTGGCAGGCCAGGAGGGAATCGAACCCCCAACCTGCGGATTTGGAATCCGCTGCTCTGCCAATTGAGCTACTGGCCTTCCACTCCTTTTAAGCCGCTTAAAGCGGCAAAAACACGGCTTTTCCAGAGACAACGAAGCCGAACAGCCAAAAAAGGCGGTTCGGCTCAGTCATCGGGCGGTCTTCAAACCGCCATGAACATTACTCGATTATCTTGGCGACGACGCCGGCACCTACCGTTCGACCACCCTCACGGATCGCAAAACGTAAGCCCTCTTCCATCGCAATCGGCGCAATCAACGTCGCTACAAAGTTAATGTTGTCTCCAGGCATCACCATCTCAATACCCTCAGGCAACTCAACCGCTCCCGTCACATCCGTCGTTCGGAAGTAAAACTGCGGACGGTAACCCTTGAAGAACGGCGTATGACGACCACCCTCGTCCTTCGACAGAACATAAACCTCTGCCT
>CAZGUB010000217.1:0-2864 GCA_964528935.1 uncultured Flavobacteriaceae bacterium
GCAGCCAGCAAAATACTGTCCCTCTGAATGATTTTTTTGATGTCACTGGCATATACCCGATCTTCGTCATAATCTTGAAACACTTCAAAAAAATAAGATTCCAGCTCTTCTGCCGGAGCTTTGGCATTGATGCGGGCAGCTTGGCCATCTTCCAACTTATAAATCCACTCAAAAACATCCTCCAAAGGAACCTCCTCTTTGATTCCAAAAATTCTTATTTCGGACAACACATTGATCTGTTGACCCAAATGGGTAGCAATTTTCTTTTGATCCAACAAAGATTGGGCGATCACGCCCTGTCGGCTTTGTGACAGTATTTTGAATAAACCCGGTTTTCCCGAAATGGTTAAGACTTTTTCTAAATTAATTTTACTCATCTTTTCTTTTTGGTTGTCGCGAAACGCATTTTGTACTCGGGGCTGATATTTCCTTTACTGATGGCGGTCAACTTGCCTTTTAACAGTCTTTTCTTAAAGGGGCTTAGTTTATCGGTAAACAAAATGCCCTCTATGTGATCGTATTCGTGTTGCACCACTCGGGCGGCCAGACCAGAAAAAGTCAAAGTTTGCTCTTTCAAATCTTTGTCCCAAAAGTGAATGGTGAGCTGTTCTTTTCGCGAAACATCTTCTCTGATATTGGGAATACTCAAACATCCCTCTGTAAAATCCCACATTGCTCCGGTCTCCTCCAATACCGTAGGGTTGATAAACACCTGCTTGAACTCTTTTAAAAAAACTGCTTCTTTACTATCCAGTTCCTCGTCTTCGCAAAAGGGCGAAGCATCAACAACAAACAACCGAAGTGATTTTCCGACTTGTGGTGCCGCCAAGCCAACACCATGAGCACCATACATGGTATCCCACAGGTCTGCAATAAGAGGATTCAACATTGGATCGTTCAGATCTACCTCTGCGGCCTTGGTTTTTAAAACCTTAGATCCGTAGGCTACGATGGGTAAAATCATGATCTTGGATTTGTATTTGAAACCATAAAAGATTGTAAAATTAAAGTAGCACTTATTTTATCGATCATCAATTTGTCTTTTCTGGTTTTTCTTTTGGCTCCAATTTGCAACAAACTCTCTGCCGCTATTTTGGAGGTATAGCGTTCGTCTTGCCGAACTATTTCGGTCTGGGGAAATGCTTTTTTCAGAGCATTCACAAACTCCAGAATATCATTTTCAACAGCAGAAAAATTGCCGTCTTTTTGTTTGGGCTGCCCCACCACAAAGGCATCAATGGGATTTTGTTTCTGATAATCACTGAGGTAGTCAATTACTTCATCGGTAGGAAGCGCACATAATGCACTTGCGATAATCCGATGGGGATCGCTATGTGCCAAGCCCGTTCTTTGGGTACCAAAATCAATTCCTATCAAAACGCCCATTTGTTTTGCAAATATACCTTTTTTGCAGGTACAAAAATGAGGGCTATAACTGACGAATTCTGTATTTTTGAAAAAAAATATCATGCAAAGCATCATAGAATTGGCTTGGGAAGATCGTTCACTACTGCAAGAAAGCGACACCCAAGAAGCCATAAGAGAAGTGATCCGACAACTGGATCTGGGAGAATTGAGGGTCGCCAGTCCCACAGACCAAGGGTGGCAAGTCAATGAATGGGTAAAAAAAGCTGTGGTACTGTACTTTCCCATCCAAAAAATGAAAACTTTGGAAGCGGGACCTATGGAGTTCCACGACAAAATGCCCCTCAAAAGAGGATACCAAGAAAAGGGTATTCGCGTCGTTCCCCACGCCATTGCACGACACGGTGCCTACATCTCCAGCGGAGTGATTCTCATGCCCAGCTATGTCAATATTGGTGCCTATGTAGATGCAGGAACCATGGTAGATACTTGGGCTACCGTGGGCAGCTGTGCACAAATCGGAAAAAACGTACACCTTAGTGGTGGTGTGGGTATTGGCGGGGTACTGGAACCTCTGCAAGCCGCTCCGGTCATTGTAGAAGACAATGCCTTTATCGGATCCAGATGCATCGTAGTAGAAGGAGCTCGAATCGGAAAAGAAGCAGTTTTAGGTGCCAATGTCGTAATCACAGCTTCGACAAAAGTGATTGATGTTTCCGGCTCAAGCCCCAAAGAGTACAAGGGAGAAGTTCCGGAGCGTTCTGTGGTCATTCCCGGGAGCTACACCAAGTCTTTTTCTGCAGGAAACTATCAGGTTCCCTGTGCCTTGATTATCGGCAAGAGAAAAGAAAGTACCGACAAAAAGACTTCATTGAACGATGCCCTTCGAGAGCACGATGTAGCCGTTTAGGACAACCCCAGATGCTCGACCTCAGCATTGTAATCGTCAATTACCGATCTTGGGATAAACTCGAGCCTTGTCTGCTCAGCCTACAAAATCAATCTCAAAAAATAAAATCCGTGATTGTCGTCGACAACTATTCCAATGATGGCATTCTCGACACTTTCAGCCATCGCTTTCCAGAAGTAGATTGGATTCCCAATGACTACAATGCAGGCTTCGCCGCCGGATGCAATTTGGGCAGCCAAAAAGTCGGGACCAAATGGTTATTATTTCTCAATCCTGACACCCTTTTGCAGGCCGAAACTCTGGGATCGCTTATTCCTTATTGCGATCGGCATCCCGATTTTCATCTGATTACCATCCGCCAACTCAGCGAAAGTGGAAAAAATACCCATCCCTACGGGATATTCCCCAATGTTTGGAACAGCCTGGGCCTGCTTAGGGCAATGGATCGAAGGTTTTTTCACCCCGATCAAACCAAAAAAAGCATGCGCCAAAGCCCCATCACTTTCCCTCATTGGATTTCGGGATCCTTTGTTTTGATAAGAAAAAAACATTTTGAAGAACTCAAGGGCTGGGACGAGAGGTTTTGGAT
>CAZGUB010000218.1:0-2856 GCA_964528935.1 uncultured Flavobacteriaceae bacterium
AGAACCGCAATCAAGGAAAAGAATTATACGGTATTTACTGTGCGGTCTGTCATGGCAACAAGGGCGACGGACAGGGAATTCTGATGACCCGAGAAAAATATTTGGGAGTTCCTAATTATGCAGACCGACAGATCACGCCCGGAAGTGTGTATCACGTTTTGATGTACGGTCGCAACGCCATGGGGTCTCATGCCGGACAAGTCAATGCTACCGAGCGATGGCAAATCGCTCAGCATGTGATGGAATTGAGAAAAAACCTAATTGAAAAATAATTTATTGAACAAACAGTATGTATACTTTTACAAATAAATTAAGAAACTTCTCCATCGTTTTGATGGTGGTTGGCTTGTTGGGTTTGACCTATGGATTTCTGACCATGCCCGACACCGTAGAAGAAGCTATGGCCATGGTGGCCGATGCCCACCACGGTGAAGGCCACGGTTCTGAAGTCGCCCACGAGGCTACTCCGGCCGCCGACGCTCATCATCAGGCCGGGGAACACGAGGCAGCAGCGCACGAATCAGACGACCACGGAGCGCACCTCCTCCACCAATTGCGAAACAAGCCTTGGGCAGCACTCTATGTAGCGGCTTTTTTCTTTATGATGATTGCCTTGGGGACCTTGGCATTCTATGCCGTAAACCGCGCCGCTCAAGCCGGTTGGTCTCCCGCACTCTTTAGGGTAATGGAAGGTATCACCGCCTATTTATTGCCCGGTGCACTGATTGTATTTGTCATCTTGGCCCTCTCCGGAATGCACCTCAATCACCTCTTTATTTGGATGGATCCCGAAGTGGTGGCTCATGACAAGCTGATCCAAGGCAAATCGGGCTTTTTGAACACGCCCTTTTTCTTGGCCAGAGCCGCTTTCTATATTGCTGGCTGGGCCACTTATCGATATTTTTCAAGAAAATTTTCATTGGCTCAAGATCAAGCCAAGGACATCTCCAACCACAAAAAGAACTTTAGAATTTCTGCGGGATTTCTGGTTTTCTTTATCGTCACAGAATCCATGATGGCTTGGGATTGGGTCATGTCCATCGATCCACACTGGTTCAGTACACTCTTTGGCTGGTATGTTTTTGCCAGTATGTTTGTGTCGGGGATTACCACCATTGCCCTCATTGCCATTTATCTAAAATCCAAAGGCTATTTGGAAAAAGTCAATGACAGCCATATTCACGATTTGGGGAAATTTATGTTTGGGATCAGTATTTTCTGGACCTATTTGTGGTTTTCGCAGTTTATGCTCATTTGGTATTCCAATATCCCCGAGGAGGTAACCTATTTTATTACCCGAATTGAAGATTATAACTTACCTTTTTTCGGCATGTTGGTCATGAATTTTATTTTTCCTCTGCTCATTTTGATGAACAGCGATTACAAACGCATCAACTACTTTATTGTGATGGCGGGAATCGTGATTCTGCTGGGACATTATATTGATGTATTCAACATGATCATGCCCTCGGCGGTAGGAGATCAATGGTTTATAGGTGCTGCAGAATTGGGAGGATTTGCCTTTTTTATGGGTCTTTTCATTTTTGTAGTATTCAAAGAAATTTCAAAAGCACCGCTTCATGCGGCGGGCGATCCCTTAATGGGAGAAAGCGAACGCTTTCATTATTAATTTATTAATGGCGAGATAAATGACGATTTTATTGACACTTACGGTTCTGGCGCTGATTGCAATTTCCATTTGGCAAATCACCAAGATATTTGAATTGTCTCAATCCAAAAAAAACAACACCCAAGTAGCCGACGACGATGACAACCGGTGGAACGGCCAGCTAATGTTTGCCTTTATGATCTTTATCTATGGCATTACCCTCTACTCCTTTTGGAAGTGGGGCGATGTACTCCTGCCCGATGCCTCTTCCGAGCACGGTGTGGAATATGACAACCTGATGTGGATCTCCTTTGCCATCATCTTTTTTGTGCAGACCATTACCCAAGCTCTTTTACACTATTTTGCTTACAAGTATAGGGGCGAAAAAGGCAAAAAAGCCCTTTTCTATGCCGACAACGATCGTTTGGAAGCCATTTGGACCATTATTCCCGTTATTGCCTTGGCCGGTCTGATTCTATACGGTTTGTACACCTGGACAGACATCATGACCGTAGAAGAGAATGAAGACGCTCTGGTTGTAGAATTGTACGCCCAGCAGTTCAACTGGAAAGCGCGCTATGCCGGAGAGGATGGTGTCTTGGGCGATGCCAACGTGCGTTTCCTTCAGGATTTTGACGGTAAGAATTTGGTGGGAATCGATGCTACAGATCCCAACGGCTTCGACGATGTGGTGGTACAGGAATTGCACCTTCCCGTAGGTAGAGAAGTCATCTTCAAAATGCGATCTCAAGACGTTTTACACTCGGCATACATGCCACACTTTAGGGCGCAGATGAACTGTGTTCCCGGTATGATTACCGAATTTGCATTTACGCCAACCATGACCACAGAGCAGATGCGACAAACCGATGACATCAAGGCTAAGGTCAACAAAATCAACAAAATCAGAAGAGAAAATAGCGAGGTACTTGTCGCAAAAGGGGAAGAACCTCTGGAGCCATATGTCTTCGATTATTTGTTACTTTGTAATAAAATTTGTGGCGCCTCGCACTACAACATGCAGATGAAAATTGTAGTGGAGACTCCCGAGGCTTTTGAAAAAGGGATGACCAATCAGCAAACCTTTGCCGAAGTCATTCAATAACCCATTAAATAAAAATTTAGATCATGTCAACAGCAGCAGCGCAAGTACACGAAGAGGATCACGGACATCATCACAAAGAAACCTTCATCACCAAGTATATTTTCAGTCAAGATCACAAAATGATCTCGAAGCAATACTTGAT
>CAZGUB010000219.1:0-2840 GCA_964528935.1 uncultured Flavobacteriaceae bacterium
GTCAGATTCCATTGAACCACTACCCCCCCGGGCTATATTTGATACGGGTAATCTCGGGAGAGAAAACAGAAAATTTTAAAATCCTCAAGCATTGATGAAAAAGTGTTTTTTCTTTGTGATGTTGGTGATCTTATCTTGTAAAAAAGAGACAATTCCCGATCCCGATCCCGCTCAATTAGTAGGACCGGAGAACAACAATACTTGTACCACAGCCATTGTATTGAACCTTCAACAAAGCCAGGTAAATTTCAGTTGGCAGGAGGCCCAGCATACCAATCTATACGAGCTGGTGGTTCGCGATATCCTTACTAATGTCGATCAAAAAAAAGAAACCGATCGCTTGTTTTTAGCGGTTACATTAGACCGAGGAAAACCTTATGCCTGGTGGGTCAATAGTATTTCGGATCAAACGGAGACCATTACCAAAAGTCAGGTTTGGACTTTTTATTTGGAAGGGGACCAAAGCAGCAGCCATTTTCCATTCCCGGCAAAATTGGTCAGTCCCGCCTACAACGCCCAAGTGAGTTTGGAAGGGGGGACTTATTTATTGAGATGGGAGGCTGTGGATTTGGACAACGACATAGAAAACTATGATCTTTATTTGGGAGCCGACCCTGAGGAATTGGCTTTGGTTGCAGAAAAAATTACTACTCCCTCCAAGCAGGTCTCTTTGAATTCAAATCAATACTACTATTGGAAGGTTCTGACCCGAGACGGTGATGGCAATGTGTCTCATTCGGCTGTTGGGATTTTCAAGACGTCGCCTTAGGGAGCTTGCCATTGAATTTATTCATAGTTTTTTCCAATCCCAACAGGACAAAAGAAAGAATCAAATCGGCGCAACGCGGGAGAGTCTTTGAAATCAATTCTCCCTCAGATGCGGTGAATTTACCCAAGACAAAATCGACCTGATTGTAGGTGGTTTGATCACTTTTGATGCCGACCCTCAGTCGTGAATAATAGGGGGTGTTGAGCTGAGCTTCAATGTCTTTAAGGCCGTTGTGGCCGCCATCGCTACCTTTTCCTTTGAGTCTTAGGGAAGCTAGGGGCAAGTGGAGGTCGTCCGTAATCACCAAAATATTTTGCAAGGCAATATTTTCTTTTAGTGCCCAATAACGAATCGATTTTCCACTTCGATTCATAAAAGTAGAAGGTTTCAATAAAATTATTTTTTTTCCTTTGTAATTTAAATTGCCCAAGGCTCCCATTTTGAGATCGGTCATCTCCACTTCAAATTTTTGTGCCAAATGATCGATCACTTCAAATCCTATGTTGTGACGGGTTTGATAGTATTCTTCCCCAATATTCCCCAAGCCTACAACCAAAAATTTTCTCATGTCTATGGATTTTGGTTTTCCGAAAAGCCACTTGAACCACATGTGGTAAAATTAAAAAAAAAGCATCCCACCAGGAGATGCTTTCGATTTAAAATGGCGAAAGCCTTTATTCTTCTGAAGAATTGTTTTCCCCTTCTGAAGTAGCTTCAGTTTCAGCACTTTCGGTCTCTGTGCCTTCGGCTGCTTCTTCGGCTTCAGCACTACCGGCCAAACTCATGGAAGCTCTAGAAGTTCTTACCTTGCAAACCACGGTGTTGTCGGGATGTAAAAAGGTAAAATCCTCACTGTCCAAGTCGGCGGTATAAATTTTATTGCCCAGCTTGAGCCCTGAAATATCCACATGAATAAAGTCGGGGAGATTGTTGGGAAGAGCTTTGATTTTGAGTTTGCGTTTGCTGATGACCAAGTTTCCACCCTCCAACATTACGCCGGGGGCCGTACCTTCAAACTTCACAGGGATTTCCATGCTTACTTCCTTGTCGTCGGAGAGTTGGTAAAAATCTACATGTAGAATTTTGTCGGTGACCGGATGGAACTGTATGTCTTGCAGAATAGCTTTGATTTTATCGCCACCTGCTATATCCAGCACTACGGTGTGGGCGTTGGGGGTGTAAACCAATTTGCTGAAATCAAGTTCATTTGCGGAAAAATGCAGGGGTTGACTACCGCCATACACTACGCAGGGAACTTTATCAGCATTACGTAAGGCCTTGGTGGCTACCTTGCCTACGCTTTCTCTTTTGGATCCTTTGCTGGTTATTGATTTCATTTTTGATTGTTTACATTATAAAATTACTACTGATTGATTTGTTGTGGTGAACGTTGTGCATGGTTTCTGCAAAGAGGGGTGCACAACTCAAAACCTTAATTTTTGGGGATTCTTTCTTGGGAGATATGGAGTCAGAAACGATCAATTCCTCCAGTGCGGAATTTTCGATTCTTTCGTATGCATTTCCGGAAAGTAGGGCGTGGGTACAAATGGCTCTCACGGAGGTTGCCCCTCTTTCCATCATCAGATCGGCGGCTTTGGTCAATGTGCCGGCGGTGTCCACCATGTCGTCTACCAATATCACATTTTGTCCGGTAACATCACCAATCAATTCCATGCTGGTGATCACATTGGCTTTTGCGCGTTGTTTGTAACAAATGACCACGTCCGATTCTAAAAATTTTGAGTACGCATAGGCCCGTTTCGACCCACCCATATCGGGCGAGGCGATGGTTAGATTGTCAAGATTGAGTTTTTGGATGTAGGGAACAAAAATGGCAGAGGCAAACAAGTGATCGACGGGTTTTTCGAAAAATCCTTGGATTTGATCGGCGTGCAGATCCATGGTGATGATGCGGGTGGCACCTGCAGCTTCCAAGAGTTTGGCAATTAATTTGGCACCTATGGGCACTCTGGGTTTGTCTTTGCGATCTTGTCTGGCCCATCCAAAATAAGGAATCACTGCCGTGATGTGTCGGGCAGAAGCTCTTTTGGCGGCATCGAGCATTAGGAGC
>CAZGUB010000220.1:0-2839 GCA_964528935.1 uncultured Flavobacteriaceae bacterium
ACAGTATTTCTGAGATTTTATAACTTTTCATCGGTTGTAAGCGAGTCTTTTTGTTCTTCTACTGCAATGGTGCCATAGGAGAGTGTGCCTGTCTGAAATATACTAAATTCTTTGTTGGTATCCAATCTTGTGGCAGCGGTATTGTAGTCTTCGTTGGCAAAGGTAAAAGGTTGTTCTGTAAACAGCCATTCTTTTTCTGCATCCCAATACATCTGATCGGTCTCGAGGCGGGAGCCATCGTGGGCGAGAAGTACTACATTTCCCTGTAGATCTACTATTTTGGTTTGGTTGTATAGGATGCCATAATCTGCCACTACGGTATTTTCTTGATTTTTGTCGTTGTAAAAAATCACTTTGAGTCCCTCGGGAAATTCGGAGTACTGAAAGCTCAAATGAGTAAAATCCCAATGTACAGGGGCAGTGAGTATGGCTTTTACCTTGGCCGAGTCGGTGTAGGTCATTCGAATGTTGTAGGCGATTCCTACGGGGTTTTCATTAAACCGATTGATTTGATTTAGGGTAGCACTGCTGTCTTCACAGGAAAATAGGGCGAGTGCCGCCCAAAACGTTAGACCAATTTTCAGACTTTTAAGAACCCGGGGAAGCATTTATAATTCTGGAACTTTCACACTGCCGTTGATCCAGCAGTCGAACTTGATGGTTGCCCCTTGGTTTCCTTCGGTAAAAATTTCGGTTTTGGAGGGGGCTCTTCCTTCGTAGCTTCTGGCGGTTTTGACGGCCAATGTATTGATGGAGGGATCGACTGCTCCTGCTTTTCGGGCCATTTGTGCAGCCAGCCAGTAGACTGCTCTTTTGTTGAATTGGGAATCGCCACAGTCGTTGGCACTGTCGGCGTAGAGGTTGGCAATCAAAAGATGAGCGCGACCAAAGGAGGGTTGGAAGCTTAGTGTTTTTTGGGCATAGCTGCGCGCAGAGGATCTTCGTCCTGCATTTTTAAATTTTACGGCAATTTTATAGAGGATTTTTGCCTTTTTGTAGGGGTCGGTTTGTAGGGCAATGGATTCCTCATAGTATTTCAAGGCTTCGTTGTTGTCCCTGGCTTTGTCTTTTAAAATTCCTAAATAATAGGCCGAATCGGCGGAGGGTTCCAAAGCGTGAAGAGCTTCTACCAAGGTGACAAAGAAGGGGTCGTCGGAACAATCCTTGCTGTCCATTCTAGAAGCAGCTCTTTTGAGCCAAAGAACGTCATTTTTAAATTCTTCGAAGTTTCTTTGATAGAGTGGAATCAGGTTTACACAGGTGGCTTCTTGGGAAATGATGGCATCCAAATTGGAGAGAAAAGTTCCTATGGCGTTGCTGTTGATTCCATAGACCCTTTTGCTTCTGACCTCTCGGCTGCTGAGGGGGGTTCCGTTTTCTTCTTTTTTGAGAATAACATCCAATTTTTTGGCCAAATCGGTGGATTCGAGTTCAAATTTTTCGGAGACTTCTTCGTATTTGTTAAATAGTTGTTCCATAGAAACGCCTTGGTCGCCTTGTTTGTATAGATCGTAAAGGGTTTTGAAATAGTTGTAAAGACCTTTGGGGTTGGTAAAACTTTTGGCATCGGTGGTAAAGGCCAAGTCAAAGGTTTTGTACACCTGCATTTTGTCGGCGGTTTTGTAATCCAGCATGGCTTGTGCTTTGCTGCTGATGATGTCTCCTCTGACGCTTACATTTCTTTTGGTGGGGAAATTCTCGATCCACTGATCGTAGAGCTTGATTAAGTCTGCTGTTTCGGCAGCCAAGGTCTCGGGAGTTGCTTTTTCGATTCGATCCTTTAGGATCCTTTCGCCGTAGGAGTACACAGCCACATTCAATGAGGGGCAGTTTTCTCTTACTTTCATCCATGGACCGTAGGCTTCATCGTAGTTTTTGACTTTTGCATACTCAGCAAAAATGGATAGATTTTGAAGACACTCTTCATTATTTTGTGCTGATATGGGGCTGAGAGTTACTATCACTAATAGACATAAAAATGATCTAAACAACTTCATCACAAATAATATTAATTAAATTTTCTTTTTAAAAACCAACGGTCGTTGAGGGAAAAACCTATCCTCAACGCCCAATATTTTTCTTTTAATAATCCGGCATTGCCAGTATCTCTTAGGCCGTATTCCAATCCAATATTGGCATTTGAAAAACCGGCGAGTGGTAAACCCACCCCAAAATTAATGCCAGTTTCGTTTAATCCAAATTTATTTACAACAATCCCGGTGCTTTCGTGTCGAAATCCCATTCTGAAAACAATTCTTTTCCAGTAGTCGGTGATGGAGTTGTACTCCGGAATGTAAAATCCTCCAAAGGAAAACTGAGACCCGTCCTGGTAGCTCACATTGGGAAGGCTGATAAACCTATGACTGAATTGGGACATGCTGTTTAGGGTGTATTGAGCTCCGACAAACCATTTGAGCTCTTTTCCGACCCCTATCCCAAAGGAGGAGACATCAGGGGTTTTGATTTTGGATTTGTCCAATCCACTGTCTTTTAAGTCGACTTCTACGATATCGCCAAAGTCAGAACTCCCGGTATAGGTACGGGTCAAGATAAACCGGGAATTGGTAGCGGTCAAACTGGATCCCGGTGCAAAAGAATACATGGCATGTAATCGCAAAGCTGCCGAAAGTGGAATTTCAAAATTGGAGGAAAACTTGAAGTCAATTCCAGAGATACTGGATTCATTTTGGACTACAGTTCCCAGGGTTACTTCGTCTATGAATCTGCCGGTATCGTATTGAATCTGGCCAAAGTCATAATTGAAGGTAGCACCAAAACTGAAATATTTAAAAGCATTGAAGCCGACCGAAAAAAAGACTTTGTTGATTCCTCCCTCACC
>CAZGUB010000221.1:0-2814 GCA_964528935.1 uncultured Flavobacteriaceae bacterium
TGAGGCCGCTTGGGTTCACCGATAGCAAGGGCGTTATTATTTTTCTTACTCCGCGGGCGATACTCACAACATTGTCTATGCGGTGGGAGACGATCCCTACGGTCCTTTTGTTTATCCAGGAGTTATACTCAAGCCTGTTTTGGGATGGACCAATCACCATTCTATTGTAGAATACGAAAATCAGTGGTATTTGTTTTTTCACGACAGTTCATTGTCCGGTGGGAAAACACATCTGAGGTCCATCAAAAAAGTACCCCTTCAATATCGTGAAGATGGCAGTATTATAACCATAGACGCCTTAGTTGAGTTGGAGTAATAGCCCATAATGTCTCGGAACATTTTTGTGGTTTAACATCGAAATATTTTAGAAAATGCGTAAATCGTTCGTTTCAGCCCTATTTGGTTTTTTAATTGTTGTATTTTATTTACAGTCTTGCAATCCTTCAATAGAGCAAAAGGCTCCGCAAGAGCCCATACAACTGTTGAAGGATTATGTGAAAGCTGATAACCCAGATTTTGGATACGTTATCGAAGATTCCATAAAGGAAAAAGATTACAGCTTATATCACATAAAGATGACCTCTGGAAAATGGCTCAATCCAAAACTAGTCAATGAGCCCTTGTGGTGGCATTGGGTGGATGTTGTGATTCCAACTCATTTGGATTCTCCCCATACTTTGTTGTTTATAGGCGGTGGATCTTCCCAACGCAATAAAATATTTTTGGACAGTCTTTCAATTGCTCAGGCCCTTGCCTCACAATCTGTTGTGGCCCATATCAGTAATGTACCCTTTCAGCCATTGAGTTTTGTAGGATCGGACAGCATTCCAAGGTTTGAAGATGACATCATTGCCTATGGCTGGAATCAATTCTTGTCCAATGGAGCAAAAGACGAGGATGTGGAATGGTTGGCAAGATTTCCCATGACCCGAGCCGTTGTAAAAGCTATGGATGTCATACAGGAGATCACCGAAACTCTTGCTGTTCCTACCGAGTATTTTTTTGTTTCCGGGGCTTCTAAAAGGGGATGGACTACTTGGACTACCGCAGCCGTTGACGATCGCGTTATGGGGATTGCTCCTTTGGTGATTGATATGCTTAATTTGGTGCCATCCTTTCAGCATCATTATCAGGCATACGGTGCGTGGTCACCAGCAGTAAAAAATTATGTAGATCACGGCATCATGGAGTGGATGGGGAGTGATACTTTTGAGCGTTTGTTGTTACGGGTGGAACCTTATCGTTTTCGGCATCTCTTTGATATGCCCAAATTGTTGGTCAACGGTACCATCGATGAGTTCTTTTTGCCCGACTCGTGGAAGTTTTATTGGAATGAACTTCCAGGCGAAAAATTCCTACAGTACGTTCCCAATGGAAATCATGGCCTGGCTGGAAGCTACCGTTCTCAAAATGTATATTCCTTTTACCGCTCCCTTATTAAAAACAAGCCTCTGCCTAAAATGGATTGGAAAATCGATCAAGACAGCATTTACATCAAAATCAATTCCCATATCCCCTATGAAATTGCCATGTGGAAAGCCCATAATTCCAAAAATAGAGATTTCAGAAGTTGGGAGGTGGGTAAAACGGCATGGAAAAAGACACCGCTTCTATTAGATACCTCTGGTAACTATGCAGTAAAAATTCCCAAAGGATCTGGTTTTACGGCTTCATTGGTCGAAGTAGTTTTTGACCAATATGGGGAGACGCCCATCACACTAACCACAGGAACCGCAGTAAAACCCGATGACTACCCCTACAAAGCTTTTGTGCCTAATCTTCTAAAAAACTAATCCGATAGATCATCACACATTACAGGATTGGGAACACTTTCTTTTCTAAATTACGACAGATGCTAACAAGAAAAAACCACCATGGAAATTTTTCCATGGTGGTTTAGAGTATCGCAAGTAAAACCTTTACAACATCAGAAACTTTTCTTTCCAACTTTCTTCGTAGGGTTTGCTCCAAAGTTCCATGGCTGTCCTATTGAACATAGTGCCTTTGTGCTGGTCGACATCAAAATTTTGTTTGATTCTCGCAGAGACATTGGCATAGTGTACCATGGCCATAGAGACGTTGGCATCGTCAATGGGTGCATTGGCGATGGCTTTACCTCTTATGGTGTCGAAGAAGTTCATTACATGGGTAGTGGACATGTCACCACCGCCACCTAGGGCAATTCCTCCTTCTTGGCCTCCGCTGCTCACTTCTTCTATCAGTTTGCCTTTGCGGTCAAAGAGTTTGTAGTGACCACGGTTGACAAATACAGATCCATCGGAGCCAAAAACGATGACCCCTCTGTCATTACCGTAGGTTTTGTAGGCCGTTCTGCTCTTGCCATCCCATTCGATGATTTTGTCGTCTTCGAAGGTAAACCGGGCGAGCATGGTATCGTACATTTCCCAACCATCGTCGGGGAAATGTCTTTTGGCGGCTTCTACTTCTACTCGTTTGGGGAGGTTCACGTCCAGTGCCCATCGGGCCACATCCAGTTCGTGGGTAGCATTGTTACCCATTTCTGCCGTTCCGTAATTCCATCCATACCAGTGCCAGTTATAGTCCCAAGTCTCGGAGGTATAGTTTCGGTGTACTGCGGGACCTTGCCACAGTTCCCAATCCAATCCTTGGGGAATGGGCGCATTTTGTTGTTTGGGTACTTCGGCTCGGCCATTGCTGTAAAAGGCAACAGCTTTGTAAGCGGTTCCGATCTGGCCGTTGTGTATTTTATTGACAATTTGTTGAGTATGGGCCGAGGAGCGTTGTTGATTTCCCATTTGTACCACCTTATTGTACTTTTTGGCCGCAGCCACC
>CAZGUB010000222.1:0-2805 GCA_964528935.1 uncultured Flavobacteriaceae bacterium
AAATATGCATTCTGCAGCTAAATACGAAACGATTTACAGACCCATACATTTGGTTTCTTCTGAGCATTTCCATGATCCCACAGGGAGTGGCGGGAATCAAAGCGTCAATCTCAAGGGCCATTCTCCCAAAGTTGGAAGGGTGAAAGCCGTCTACATCTTTTTGAGGATCTACCGCCAACAATATTTTTTCTTCATCAATGTGTTTGGGGAGAGGCAGCTGAACGATATAGCCGTCGAGGCTGTCGTATCGGTTGAGCTCGTGGATTTTGGCCAGTAGTGCTTGTTCGGTAATGGAGCTTTCTAGCCGGATTAGCGTCGATTGAAAACCCACCTGCTCGCAGGAGCGCACTTTGCTGCCCACATAGGTAAGGCTGGCCCCGTCATTTCCCACCAAAACGGCCGCCAGATGAGGGATTTTTTGCCCTTTTTCTTTTCGCAGGCTTACTGCCTGTTTGATTTCTTCTTTGATTTGTTGGGATAATTTTTTCCCGTCCAATATTTCCATAACTTATTTGAATCCTTGAAGCATTTGCATCATTTGTTTTCCTTTACCACCTTGCATCATCTTCATCATTTTACTCATCTGGTTGAATTGTTTGATCAGTTGGTTCACCTCTTGAATGTCTCTGCCGGCTCCTCTGGCGATTCTGTTTTTTCTACTGTGGTTGAGCAAAGCGGGCTGTGTGCGTTCTTCGGGGGTCATGGATCCAATGATGGCCTCGATATACTTGAAGGAATCGTCGTTGATTTCTACCTCTCCCATCATTTTGCTGGCACCTGGAATCATTCCCATCAGATCTTTCATATTGCCCATTTTTTTGACCTGCTGTATTTGGGCGAGAAAATCGTCGAACCCAAACTGATTTTTGGCAATTTTTTTATTGATTTTTCGAGCCTGCTCCAGGTCGAACTGCTCTTGTGCCCTTTCGACCAAAGAGACCACATCTCCCATACCCAAAATACGGTCGGCCATACGCTCGGGATAGAACACATCAATGGCCTCCATTTTTTCGCCGGTACCGATAAACTTGATGGGCTTGTTGACCACAGCTTTTATGGACAGTGCGGCTCCCCCACGGGTATCCCCATCGAGTTTTGTGAGTATGACCCCATCAAAATTGAGGGTCTCGTGAAAGGCTTTGGCTGTATTGACGGCATCTTGTCCGGTCATGGCATCCACGACAAAAAGGGTTTCTTGGGGCTGTACGCTATGATGGATTTCAGAAATTTCTCGCATAAGTACCTCATCGACTGCCAGGCGACCGGCGGTATCGATGATCACCACATCGTTGTTTTGCTGTTTGGCTTGGGCGATGGCGGCCTTGGCTATTTTTATGGGGTCGGATTCTTCGCGATGGCTGTAAACGGGTACATCAATCTGTTCTCCCAACACATGTAGCTGGTCTATGGCTGCGGGTCGGTAGACGTCACAGGCCACCAGCAGGGGTTTTTTGTTTTTTTTGTTTTTCAGGTATAAGGCCAGTTTTCCACTGAAAGTGGTTTTTCCCGATCCTTGGAGCCCCGACATCAATATCACAGCGGGCTTGGCTGTGAGTTGTAATTCGTCGGCACTGCTGCCCATCAGTTCGGTCAATTCGTCTTTTACAATTTTGACCATCAGCTGTCCCGGCTGAAGACTGGTGAGCACTTTTTGGCCTAGGGCTTTTTCTTTGACCCGGGTGGTAAATTCTTTGGCAATCTTGAAGTTGACATCGGCGTCCAACAGTGCCCTTCTGACCTCTTTCAAGGTTTCAGCCACATTGATTTCGGTGATTTTACCGTGGCCTTTAAGGAGTTTGAAGGCACTTTCTAGTTTATTGCTCAGACTGTCAAACATGGAAACGCTCTTTTTGAAAGGACAAATTTAAGGTTTTAGATCAAATCTACGGCTCAGTCTGTCGATCCATTTTGGTGTTTCATAAGTCCCATCACCACAGTATGTGGAAAAGTAATAGCGGCCAAAAAAGAAAAAAACAACGGCATAAAATAATCGGCCTGAAAATCTATATAATGATAGACCAAGAATAAGGTCACCAAAGCCGCCATCCAATACAAGGCCGAGCTTTTGAGGTAGCGACCAAAAGACCGGAAACTCATACTCCCATAAAGAAATTCCAACTGATCCCTGAGCGAGGGCAGGCTGTGCCATATCACAAAATAAAAAGCAAAAGTAAAAAGCAAAGATCCTACAGAAAACAGTACCCCCAGCAAGACCAACAACAAGCATTCTTGGACAAAGTGTCTTCTCAATTGGGGAACAACAGCCATAAAAAGCATCAACACCCCCCCCAGGAACAGGGTCGTATTTAAAAAGTAAGGAAAGTCAAAATGACGATTTGAAATTTGTTCTATTATAAGGACAACGCTTTCGTATTGAAACGAAAAAATCAAAAAGAAAATAAAAGCACCGTAGAGGGTATAAAACAAAAAGGTCTGCACCGAATGAGGCAGTCGCCCCTCCCAATGCTGTTCTCCAAAATGATAACTGCTGAAGAGGATAAAGACCAACAAAGCGGCTGCCGGCAGAGTAAAAAAGAAGAATACACCCAGAAGTACTACCGCTATATAGAGTGAAATCGATTTTATAAAAAGGTATTTTGACCTTCCATTAAAATTTTTTGCAATGATTTCGAGATCGTTGGCGCCGTGTAAAATTCCTAAAGTAAGCACCGCAAAACCCCAAAAAATGTCCACAAAAGTACTTGATAATAAAGGAACTAGAAAAATAAACAACAAAGTGAGGACGATGCCAAATCGATAAATTATAGAGGTCTGAAATAGCAATTTGTTAATATTTTTATTAAA
>CAZGUB010000223.1:0-2805 GCA_964528935.1 uncultured Flavobacteriaceae bacterium
GGCAAATCCGCTTGATGACATCGCAACATTAACTGGCTGGGGAGGAATCCGCAGGAACCAAACCAACCTGAGACAGTTTCGATTCATCGGCCCGATCTTCGCGCCCAATGCCGTGCCACACGGCGCGCTCAGCGAGCTTTTCATAGCAAGGTTTGAAACACCAGAAGCGGTGGGAAAATCACAACCAACCAATGATGCGCAGGAAAGGTACTGCGACGACCTTCAAGAGATCAAAGAGCGGGATCTGCCCTACTTTCCTTCATACCCGGGACCCAGCAAAGATCGAAGAGCCGAACGGAGGCTGCATTTTTAGCTCAAGCTACCGATTGGCTTGCTTTAATTCTGAGGATCCGGGGCGATACCAGATTGGCGAGGTATAGGCACGCTGCTGAATAAACTCAGGCACATCATCAGGCGATTCTCCGCCAAATTTACGCACGTCGTGGGTCGTCCAGCGAGGCGTCGCCACCTCGAGCACCCGAGCGTAATAGGAGGCACGCAATGCGGGGTCAAAATCAGGGTCCTCCCAGTAGCCGCTCAGCACCGCCTGCCCGTTAGTTTCTTTGGATGCCCCGAGGAACGCTGCGTCACCCTTGCGTTTTTTAGAGGCCTCTAGTTCTGCTTGATCAGCGGTTATCACATCCACTATCGACTCGCGGTACCGGCCATTGGTGTCATTCCACACCTTAATGATTTGAATTCGATCTAGATTAGCTCCGACGGGATCTTTTGCTGCAGCCACCAGAAACCTTGGCGATACGCCTGATGGAGATTCTCCCAGCGTTCCACCCATGGGGGAGCCAAGCGAGTAAGCATTCTCTACAAAGTCACCGCGAGAAATATCGGCTTGCTGATATTTCCATCCCCCGAAAAATCTGACGGAAATTCTGGGGCCAGTGCTTGCGTAGACCTCTCTTCGTTTGAGCGCCGAAAAAATGGCCTTTCGGGAATTCTCTGGCGCCCAAACCGCCACATATCCCGCGGAAGACAAGGTTGCGTTGAGCCATTTACCGCCCATCAAACCTTCTGCTCTACCGAGCGCCGGTTCGGAATTGGGGAATTTACCAAAATAGTTATCGGCATCTGCTGTAGACAGCGCCGTATGCGAGTCAGTGCTGCCGACGAAGCCAAATTGATAAGGGTTGGTGCCAAATTGATCCTCAATGCTCATGCCAACGGCGAGCACAGAGCGTGCGTATTCATACTTCAGCATCGACTCTTTTTTTTCCTCGGTCAGCAGAATATTGCTGGCATCCCAGGTCTCAAAATCGGCGAAAGGGTCACTGGGAGAAATCGCTGGGTGAGTCTCCGCATCGCCTTTAACTTGAGTTATTTCCATGAGTGGTTCCCAACGACTGCTTGCCTTCAAGTGGCGCTCAGAAAGCATCTGGCCGTTTTCGTCAGTGTCCGGAAACATTCTTCCATTGCTCATATTGCTGTTGTGGGGAATCGCGATAGCGCGTCCGCCCGTGAGCTTTTCATAGGATTCGAGTGCAGCCCAGAGATCCGAGGGGTCGCGGCTATGCATCGCCGAGAACGGTGTAATCTGGCCAGCCTTTTCTTTTCCATCCTCGAACAGAACGACCCGATGCAGATTATTACCGTCTACCATAGAGGTCCATTCGTAGCCCAACAGCGTGGTGAAAACGCCGGGGGTATTAAAGGATTCGGCCACGCCCAGCGCATGATTCCAGAGCATTGACCGGGTCGTTTTGGGCAACCGATCCTCCTCAGGTGGATCAGAAGATGAGTTCTGCACAAACTCCGCTCGCGCCTTGGCGAATTCGTCGGTCTCCATGTAATGGGCCCAACGCCGTCCAATAGCGCTTTCCAGCACGGCCTCTCGGAGAGAGAGCAACTCGGGAGTATCGGCCGTGGCTGGAGTGATTGCAGCAAATATGCCGAGATACTCTGCATGATCGGTGACCGCCAAAAAATCCAGGGGCTGCTTCAGCCGTGCTGGCGTACCACTGGTTGACGTGATCGTCTCACCTCGGGCAAAACGGAAAGCGGCGTCGGGCCCGAGGGTTCGATTCTCCAAAACGAAAGCATCGGCCGAGAGATTGCTGTGCAGGTGCAAATCACCCCAGAGCAGCTGCATTGGAGCCAGGGTCTGCTGAGGCTGAGAGTCTGAATCCTCGGCGTCGACCGCTGCGATAGAGGCGGGAATAGCCACCACCGTCAACCACACAGCCAAGCCAACCTTTACAGCAAAGCCAACCGTTGGCATCCATGCTAAGAACACTTTTCTGATCATCCTTGCTATCACCAATTCGATCTATCTAACCCGATTTAACATCGCGAAAATATCCAACGCCAAAAAAAGAGGCGACAGCGCGCTAACGCTATCGCCTCCACACTCAACTGACTCTAGAGCTCGAAAGAGATTTCAATACCGTAGGTTCTTGGCGCACCACCATATGTCGGGTAGCTCAACCCCGTGCTACGAATATCGAAGTACTCCTCGTCAGAGAGGTTACGGCCAAACAGCGCGACCCGGTAGGACTCGCGTTGCAAAGCAAGGCTGGCATCAAACAAACCATACGAGTCCTGAGCCAGGATCTCTGTATTCGCTACATCTGAGTACTGAGAATCCTGCCAGGCGTAAGACCCCCTGACACTCCAGTCACCCAGCCCCGTCGTAAAGGAATAAGTCGCAGCCGCATAGATCGTCAGTTCCGGAACCCGGTCAAATTCGCGCTGTGCTGCGGCCGCATTGGCTGCGGGATCATTCGGGTTAACAATGAATTCATTAAACTCCGCGTCTACCCAGCCCACGCTTGCTTCCAAACGGAGGGGGTCCAC
>CAZGUB010000224.1:0-2762 GCA_964528935.1 uncultured Flavobacteriaceae bacterium
GTTTAAGGTCTGATTCAAGAATATCCCATTTCGGTATGAAAATGAGTTTTTTAGGACCAGTTGTTGACGGCATCTTTTAGGGCGGCCCAGCGGGTTAGCAATCCCTCCAATCGATCGAGTTGAAGCATATTGGCCCCATCGCTTTTGGCTTTTTGGGGGTCGGGATGGGTTTCCAGAAACAGCCCATCGACGCCCACAGCAATGCCTGCTTTGGCCAAAGTGTCTATGCTTTCTGGACGTCCGCCGGTTACTCCGCTGCTTTGGTTGGGTTGTTGCAGAGAGTGGGTAACGTCCAAAATGGTCGGGGCAAATTGCTGCATCACCGGAATGCCTCTAAAATCGACCACCAAGTCCTGATAACCAAACTGAGTGCCGCGGTCGGTAATCCATATTTTTTCATTGCCGCTGTCTTTTACTTTTTGTACGGCAAACCGCATACTCTCCGGACTTATAAACTGTCCCTTTTTTAGGTTGATGAACTTGTTGGTTTGGGCAGCAGCGACCAACAAGTCAGTTTGCCGAACCAAAAAGGCGGGAATTTGCAAAACGTCCACATGGGCAGCGGCCAGGGCGGCATCCTCTTCTTTGTGAATATCCGTCAGGGTAGGAACTTCCAACTCGCGACCTACTTTTTCCAAAATCTTCAAAGCCTTTTCATCTCCGATACCACTAAAACTGTCCAAGCGGCTGCGGTTGGCTTTTTTAAAACTGCCCTTAAAAATATAGGGTATAGACAGTCGTTCGGTAATGGTTTTAATCTGGTCGGCTATCCGAAGGGCCATCTCCTCTCCCTCTATGGCACAGGGTCCGGCAATCAAAAAAAAACGATCACTGTGGAGATTTGTGATTTTGGGGAGTTCGGCGAGTGACATAATTGTTTTGTTTTTTACATATAACAAAGGAAATAGAATGGATTAATTGAACCGATAAAATCAGGTTTTGGCGACCACTTCAAATACTTTTCCATCTTCACACTTAAATATTTTTCCGGGAAACTTTACGATCATCTGGTAGTCGTGAGTAGCCATCAGCAAGGTCATGCCCTTTTGATGTAAGGATTTGAACAGTTGCATGATTTCTTGGCTGGTTTGTGGATCTAGGTTGCCCGTAGGTTCGTCTGCGATAATCAATTTCGGATCGTTCAGCAAGGCTCGTGCGATGGCAATTCTTTGTTGTTCCCCTCCCGAAAGCTCAAAAGGGAATTTCTTTTTGTTTAGGGCGATTCCCACCAGATCCAATACTTCATCTATTTTTTGGTCGATTTCATTTTTGTTTCTCCATCCGGTGGCTTTCAGCACAAATTTGAGGTTGTCTTCGATACTGCGATCGGGCAGCAACTTGAAATCTTGAAAAACCACCCCCAGCGACCTTCTCAGTTCAGGGATTTGCTTGCTTTTGAGTTGGGTGAGATCATATCCTACCACATTTCCTACACCCCCGGCCAAGCCTAAGTCGCCGTAGATGGTTTTGATCAGGCTACTCTTTCCGCTGCCCGTTCTGCCGATCAAAAATATAAAGCTGCCTTGCGGAACAGAGATGGAAACATCCCGCAATATGGTATTTCCCCCTTGACAGATGGTTGCACCACTAAAAGAAACAATGTTGTTGGACATGGTCACTAAAACTCCTCCAAAGGTAAAGGGTTTTTGCCTCTTCATTAAAATTTGTTGATAAAATATACGCCAGTCCTCGGAAATGCGTTCTTAATTTTAAACCCTAGTGGTTAAATTTGTATATGATTATGACGAAAAAATTGGGTCCCATCTTCTTTTTGTTTTTTCTACTGATCATCCCACTTAGGGGGCAAATTTTTGACGATGCTATTTTCGAGAGGAAAGCCGAAGGTCACTACCTACAGGGTCGATTCGCCAACGTAGACCAGAGCTTTGCACTGTCCGAAAATCCCAACACCATCTTTCGGCAACAGCAGTGGGTAGACTACTACAAAATGGTGGCGGCTCTTCGACTCAACGATCCCGCGGCTGAAAAGCTGATCGAAAACTATCGCCTAAATTACGATAATCCCGCCCTACTGCAGACCGTCTATTTTGACCTGGCCAATTATTATTTCAACAATCAAAAATACGCCTACGCCCACAAGTGGTTTGCCAAGGTGTCTGCTTCTGACCTGCCCAAGGCTTCTTTGCCACAATTTTATTTCAACAAAGGCTACACCCTTTTTACCAAAAAGCAATATGCTCCCGCAAAAGCACTACTCGAAAACGTAAAAAACCATCCCCAATACGAATCAGATGCCCACTACTACTTGGGGCACATCGCCTATCAGTTGGATGACTATTCCGCTGCCTCCAATTCTTTCAGCCGAGTCTCCAAAAAAGACCAACACAGCGACTTGGGTTACTTCCAAGTCGAAATGAACTTTAAACTGGGAAGGTTTGAAAAAGTCATTGCCTTAGGAGAAGATGAAATTCAAAAAAGCCAAGGAGTATCCTTTTCCGAATTGTCCAAGATTTTGGGCGAGAGCTACTTCAATACCCAGCAGTACCAACAGGCCATTCCCCATCTCAAAAATTATCAAGGCAAAAACAAGCAGTGGCTTCACGAGGATTTTTATCAATTGGGCTATGCCTACTACGAAGTAGGCGATTACAGCGCGGCCATTAATCAATTTAGTAAAATCATCGGTAAAAAGGACAAACTCGCACAAAATGCCTATTACTATTTGGCCGAATGCTATCTCAAAAAAGAGCGAAAACCCTCTGCGCTCAACGCCTACAGGAGTGCAGCAGCAATGACTTTCA
>CAZGUB010000225.1:0-2761 GCA_964528935.1 uncultured Flavobacteriaceae bacterium
GAAAACTGTTGAGGGTCACACCTCCGGGGGTTCGAATCCCTCTTTCTCCGCTGAAAAGTCCTGAAAGCCCAGTGTTTTTGGGACTTATTTTTTAACCTTGTACGGTATTTGTAAGGGAAACTAACTTTATAATCCTAAAGCTTCCCAAGCCCCCTTATCCTAAACTTGCAAGTCAAAGCATGAAGACTTATAAGATTTTTTTTAGGTTGCGATTGAACAAAGGATCGCAATCTCTAAATAATGATCCTCCCATATCAGAATAAAAAATAATTTGATAAAAAAATTTTAACTTTTATAAAAAAAAACCTCAATTGATGAGACCTATAAAGGTGTTGAAATTATCTAAAAAATAAATTTTATTTTAATTGACAATAAATGCGTAAACTCCCGAGGATGATTTAAAATCATTTTCATCAGTCGCCAATATTTTCCAATAATAAGTGTTTTCTGAAACAACATCAACTAAAACGCTAGTTGTCTGACCATCGACCTTTCTGATAAGAGTAGATGCGTCTTGAGTGTCCAAATATACCTCATAGCCTGAGATATTTTCATCTTGATCTGAACCTACCCATGTTAATGTTACCTGTCCATCTGGATTTGGAGTAATTGTTGAGGATGGTCTAGGAGAGGTTAACTCTGGTGGAAATGGTCCATAGCTAATTTGATCCTCTCCAGATAAATAGAAGCTCCATTTTGGACTTTTTGCAGATAAACTTCCGGGTTCTCCAATTGCAGTTACTATCCACGAGTATGGCTTTGCTTTGTTGAGATTCTGATTTAAGCTAGTTGAACTTGAATTAACATTAATTTTCTCTCCTGATGATAAATTTTCAATTTCAAGAGCATATGATTTAGCATTAGCACTTGATCGCCATGAGAAAAAAACAGATGCTTGCAGATCATTTTGATCTATTCCATCAAGACATGTTTCACCATTTGAGGGAGAAATTAATTCGAAAGATTCTGGATTATTTACTTCTTGAACTGAATCAGCCTTGGAGCATGAAAAGTAAATTACAAAAATAATTATGGACAATAATTTTTTCATTTTTATTTTTTAATGGTTACAAATGATTGTCTGACAGTTTTTGAACTAACTTTAATCATATAACTACCCATAACAAAATGAGATGTATTTATCGTGGCATTTCTATTTGTATCACTTAGATTGTATATATTACTACTTACCAATCTTCCTTCTGCACTAAATATTTCAATTTTCACATCTCTATCTTTACCACCAACGTATATATTTAAAACATCATCAAATGGATTTGGAGAGTAAGCAACGTCCTCAGAAACAAAATACATTTCTTCAAAGATTCCTTGACAATCTTTATCAGTTGAAATCTTGACAGTATTTAGTCCTTTTCTTAATGCTACCGTTCTATTTGAATTTGAGGATCTTGATGTCTGCCCATTTACAGTTATGTTATAAACTTCAGCTCCTTTAATCTCAAAACTAACCACGTCTTTATTTTCATTAAGAGAACTGAAAACAGTTAAGGGCGCAGGATCATTTATATTCACTTCAAAACAACGCTCGAATTCTGATGCATCCACTCCATCAACCGTTACACAAACGTTATAAATGCCTTGAGCAAGATTTTCAAGTTTCCATCTATACCCGGTTACGGATTCAGAGTAACTTATAGCCCCGGTAACATTTATATTGTAGGTATATGAGTCTTCAAATCTCATTGAAATTGAATTTTGACCCTGACAACCTTCAGATTTTGAAATTAAGAAATTACTTGGGGGTAAATAAAATAATTCACATCCATTAAGACCCACAAATAGACCATATGGTGTATCAGGACACTCGTCTTGAGGATTCCAAATACCATCGTGATCAGAATCATCAGTAACATCTCCTACTCCATCTCCGTCACTATCCGATTGATCAGGATTAGAAACATCTGGACTATTGTCTTGATAATCAGGTATTCCATCTCCATCAGTATCTTGATCTCTTGAAACTGCCCTTGATTGAAGTTCAATCACATCGCTTGTTCCCTCTACTACTTGTAGGTTTGTCTGAGTAACAGGAATTGGAATCTCAGGAGCTCCATCCTCAAGATTTGTTAAAGTTATCTCAACCTCATAAATA
Organism: uncultured Flavobacteriaceae bacterium; assembly: GCA_964528935.1. Lineage (GTDB taxonomy): Bacteria > Bacteroidota > Bacteroidia > Flavobacteriales > Flavobacteriaceae > UBA8316. The sequence continues at coordinate 2,114 of CAZGUB010000225.1, forward strand.
TTGTCTCTATTATGATCTTTAGGATTATTATAATCAGGGGGTTCAATAAATGCAAGTACACCCTCAACCTCAACTTCATCATTTCGTCTAACTCCAGTATTAGTTTCTTTAATTACAAATAACTGTTGATCTTTTCCTCCACTTATTGACTTTCTTACTTTCCATTTTCCAACACCTCTATTAAATGGGTTATAATATCGTTGTGTACTTTGAGAAATAAACGTCTCAATATGCTCACTAGTAACTCTATTATAATTATCTCCTCCAAGTTTACTCAATAAGTCAAATACAGCAATAAAGAATCTTGCTCTGTAGAATGAATTTTCTACATCAATTACTGATATGGGAAGAAGTTCCTCAGCTCTACCACCTGACTGTGTTGTAGCTATTACCTTAACAATATATATAGGTTTGTATTCATAATCTAATTCACCTGCAACTACTATTTTATCGCCTTGAATTGCAAAAACTCCATCTTCATCTTCAATTATATATGAAACTTCATCCTCGTCGTCTGACAAAATTGCACTGATAGTTGAAACTATTGTTCCCTCAATGGCATCTTCCCGAACAATGGGAGGAGTGAAACCTAATATTGGATCTGGATCACAAACATCTCCTATTCCATCTTGATCATAATCTTTTTGT
>CAZGUB010000226.1:0-2747 GCA_964528935.1 uncultured Flavobacteriaceae bacterium
TTTTTAGAAGTAAAAAAATAAAAAATTACCCTCCCAAGTGGAGGGTTTTTCTTTTAAATCATCGGCATATCCTCTTCATTAAGTTAAGGGAGTAATTTGTATATTGTTGGATGTAAATCTGTAAAATGTTTGGTTCAAATAAGTTTTTTCAGGTAATAAGTGGTTTTATCGCTTTTGGATTTACTCTTCTTCAAGGTCTAGACTGGTTATTTAAGAAATATAATTTAGATAGTAGGTGGTTCAATTATATTTTACTCGCTTTATTTTTAGCTTTTTTAGCTTCAATTGTTTATTTGTACATAAAATCTAAGAAAGTCGCTAGCAATAAACCTAAGACGAATAATAAAAAGTCTAGATTTATACGGATAGGAAATGTAGTTTTAACAGGAGTTTTATTAATACTATTTCTGTATTTCTTTAGAAAATCACAGTCCAAAGATGACCTTTTAACCGAACAACTTCCAGAAATCTCAAAAGCTTTTGATAAAGGAGATATTCTTTTTGTTTTTAAACAAACTAAAAGTCTTTTAGAAAATTACCCCGATAACGAAATACTTAAAAATTTCTTTGTCAAATCATCCTGGAATATTAATGTGGATACAGATTTAAAAGAAACAGAGGTATATATAAAATTTCCAAAAGACACCATTTGGAATTTTGCTGGATTTACTCCAATTGACAGCCTCAGAGTTCCTGGCTTAGGTGAGGAAATTGATTTTACATTAAAATTAAAAAACGGTAATGTTGAATATGTTACTGAAGGAGAACAGTATGGATATTTTGAAATTAGTTTACTTAAAGACGTCCCTCCAGGGTTTGCATATAAAAAAATCAAGGAAAACATATATATGAACATGCCTGGAGTTTTCCTAGGTAGTGATAATTTAATCCCTTCTTTTGGAGTTTCAAAAACTGAGGTCACAAATCTACAATTCAAACAATTTATTGAAGATGGGGGATATAACAAACCCCAATATTGGGATTTCCCTTTTTACTTTGAGGGGAAAGAATTCACTTATGATAAAACTATAAAATTATTTACAGATAAATTTGGCAAATTTGGACCTGCCAAATGGATTTACGGAGAATTCCCAGATGGAGAAGAGAATTTTCCAGTTCAAGGAATCTCATGGTTTGAAGCTAGAGCATATGCAAAGTATAAAGAGTTAAGTCTACCAAATATTTTTCAATGGTTGGATGCGGCAAATTTATCAGGGTTTAAATTTAAACTTCCTAACCTTAGTGGTTCGAATTTTAATTCAAATAAACCTAGGGAGGTTAATGAATTTGATAATGAAATTAACTTATTACCAAACATAGCAGGGAATGTTAGAGAATGGACTAATACTTCCCATGGAAATAACAGAAAAGTAATTTTAGGTGGTTCTTATACTGAAGATGAATATACATTTAATAGTTTCTATAGTGTTTCCCCTTTTGATAGGTCAATTCAAAATGGCATAAGGTTAGTTAAAAATCTTAAAGAAATTCACCAATTCAATGACAATTTCATTGCTAAACATGTTGAAAGAGATTTTTATGAGGAACAAGATGTCAGCGATGAAGTTTTCGAAGTATATAAATCACAATTTGATTACCCAAATAAACCCCTTGATGTAGTAGAGAAAATAATTGAGTCACCCAATAAAAATTACAGAATTGATAAATTTGAAATGCCTACTCCTTACAAAAGTGAGGAAAAACTATATGGATACATAATTAGTTCGAAAAAATTCAATGATAAAACCAAGCCAATTATAGAGTTCCCGTCAGCTTGGGCTATTTTCAATGATGAATTAAAAATTAATGAGGAGATAATTAGGGATAAAAAATATCTTTTAGATGAAGGATACTCTATAATAATGCCAGTATATTATAATACATGGGATAGAGAAAAACCGCTAAAAGATTGGTGGCCCAGGGAAACAGAAGAATATAAGAGTGCAATAGTTAAAATTGGAAAGGACTTTAAAAGAGTATTAGATTACTTAGAAACAAAAGAAAATCTTGAATTTAAAAACCTTTCATATATGGGATATAGTTGGGGTTCTGTGACATCAAATATTCTTTTAGCAATCGACAATAGAATAACCTCTGCTTCAATTTTCGTTGGTGGATTAATGTTACAAAAAAGTAGAAAAGAAATTGAATCTCATTTATACATTAGAAGAATAAAAATTCCTATTCTTCACATTGTTGGTAAACTTGACGGATTTTTTGAATATGAAGATTCTTTTCTACCATGGGACAATCTTTTAGGGACACCTGAAAAGGATAAATCAATAATTGTGTTAGAGGATGTAGGTCACGGTTTACCTAAGGGAGTTATGATTGAAAATCATTTAAACTTTCTCGAAAAGTATAACTAAATCATAGGCATATCCTCTTCATTAAGTTCAGGTATCTTTCGTAACTTGCGGGTAACCATAAATCAATTTCACAATGAGACTCAAATATTTTATTTGGTGTTTAATTGCATCTACCACATTTTTTTTATTTCAAAACTGTTCTTCTGAAGAAGAAGACGTATCTACACCGTCAATAACTCAATCTCCGCAAGAAGACACAAGCCCTGTGCAATACACATTGTCAATCTCTGCTGGTGAAGGAGGAACAGTATCTAATCAAGGAGGCACTTATGACGAGGGAACACAGGTTACAGTTACTGCAAATCCAAATGAGGGATATCAGTTTGTAAGTTGGCAGGGGAATAACTCCACAAATGAAACATTAACAATTACTGTAAA
>CAZGUB010000227.1:0-2745 GCA_964528935.1 uncultured Flavobacteriaceae bacterium
CCTGATTTTTATTGGTAACATTCACAATTTTTACGAGATACATATCTAATGAATCGCGGTATTGAATGGATTTTCCTGCGGCAATATATGTATCTCTATTTTCTGGAGTTACAAAGGGAAGTTTTTTATAAACCTGATTCATCTCTACCCAAACCGAATCATTTAAAGCAAAATCTTTGAACTGCAATTTATAAGTCTCCCAAAACTGCCTATCCTTTTTATTATAATCAAAAAACTTTTGCTTAATAATCTCGTATTTAGGATTATCATTTTGAAGATGAATATATCTAAGTTTTAGAAGTGCTTCGCTCGTGCGAAAATTATCTTTATTAGAAGTATAATACTCTTTCAATTCCTCAACACTTACAGATGTATCAATAGTCTGCTTAACTAATTCTTCAATATAAGCTTTTGTATAAAGATCCACTTTGTATTGTTCAACCAAATTATCAAATTCCATTTTATCGGAATCTCTCAAATTAAGATCGGCCTTTGCAATCATTAATTTTTGCGATGCCCACCGGTTTATAAAACTTTCAACAATTTGGATACTGTCAGCTTTGCTACTTCCTGCCGGCACCAAGTTGATGATATCTTCAACAAATAAATACTCATCACCAACCCGTGCTATTGCCTCTGGCTTTATCTCTTTTGTAAAATAGTTGCAAGAAGTTGCGAGAAGAATTAGAACACTTGTCAGTAGAAAATTTCTCATCTACTATTATTTCAGTTCAGATTTTACTTTTGCAAAAATGTCTTGATTTACTTTTAAAGTAAATTCCTTTCTCAAATCATCTGCCCATTTTTCTTCAAGAAATTGCTGATAATCGTTAATCACTCGTCCTTTGCTTTCTTCTAAAGTTTTAAGTCCCGCAGGCTTTACCTCGTTGACCTTTACAACATAATAATACTTCCCTTCCTGCAATACATCTGAAATTCCTTTTTTTGCTCTCAGAGATGTTGGCAACACATCGCTTCCTTTTTCAAAAACGCCTGTTTTTGACATTATATTCACCACCTCTTTGGTGTTTAATTGATCTTTGATAAATTCTGTAGTTTTATTTTTCTTCAAGAATTTTCTAGCTTTCGCAATGGCATCCTTACTCGTAGACGAATACACAACTGCATCGTATCTTTCTGCCCATTTATAATTATTTTTATGCTCATTATAAAATTTTTCCAAACCAACTGTATCCGTTTTAGATTTTTCCCAAATTTCTTTTTCCATTAAATCAAAGAGAAGGAGTCCGTCGCGATATTCACTCATTATCGCCGCAAATTCCGGAAATTCTGTTTCTAGCTGAGCATCATTATAATTTGCTAATTGCGTATTTACAAAATTTTCGTATTCGGTGTCAACCAACTTTCCAACTGGCTTGATTTCCTTGGCGCGTCTTTGCTCATTTTTAATAAAGTTTAGAAACTCAACCCCGCTAACATTTTTATCTTTGATAGTAAAAAGTGTACCTTCAAAAGGTTTTAAATTCTCAGGAAGTTTGTAATCTGCATCATATACTTTATCTGTTACTGCTTTTTTTACCAAAGCATACAATTTGTCATTTCTTTTAACTGGAAATTTTGATTGTAGGTAATCATTCATCGATTTTACAATCAATCTAGATCGATCATCTTTTCCAATTCTATTTTCAATTTCAGGCCTTAATTCTTCAAAGCTCTTCATCGGAATCTTTTTGTAAAGTTTCACGATATGGTATCCGAAATCAGTTTCAAATGGTTTTGAATAATCACCCTCATTTTTAAGTCCGAAAGCAACTTCTTCAAAGAATTCTGAACTCAATTGCCCCGCTGAAAAAGTATTGAGCAATCCTCCCTTTGGAGAAGATGCTTTGTCTTCTGAAAATTGTTTAGCAAGCGTTTCAAATTCTTCTCCTTGCTGTAGTTTTTTGTATAATTCGTCAATTGTATTTTTCGCTTTCGCTAAAAGTTCGACGTTTCCATCAGAAGGTTTCGCCGTCATGATATGAGCTACAGACACTTCGCCACGATTATCACGGATATCGTCTACTTTGATGATATGATAACCAAACTGAGAACGAACAGGCTTCGAAACACTTCCCTTTGCAGTTTCGTAGGCTGCAGTTTCAAACGGATATACCATTCTAAACGCAGTGAAATATCCTAAACTTCCCTTATTTTCTTTTGCCGATGGATCTTCGGAATATTGAATGGCAAGATCACCAAAATCTTTCCCTTTGTTAGCGAGATTATAGACATCCATTGCCCGCTTATATACTTTTAAAGTATCTGCAGGAGTAGCGTCCTCTTTGACCAAAAGTAAAATATGCGATGCCTTTACTTCCTTTTGCATACGTTTGTACGCTTCGTTTACCAGCTCTTGGGTAACCTTAGAATCTGTGGTGTAGTTTTTAGCAAGTTGAGACCTATAATTTTTAAGTTCCTCTTGATACTGTTTCCCATCTTGCAACCCAAGTTGGTTTGCTTTGACAATCTTCATCTTGTAGATAGTGTACAGATCTAGGTAGTTGTTAAGATCTTTCTGAGATTCGTCTTTTACAAGATCCAGATTCTTTTTATAAACTCTGGCAAATTCGTCAGAATAAAATGGCTTGTTATCAACTGTAAATAGTACTTCTTTAGGTTTGTTTTGCGCTACGGCTGTAAGATTAGCTGCAATCAAAAATCCAAATAACAAGTGTCTTACTTTCATCATTAAAAAACTTCTAGGTTATAAAATCTGTAAAATTAAAAATGTCGTCAGCAAAA
>CAZGUB010000228.1:0-841 GCA_964528935.1 uncultured Flavobacteriaceae bacterium
CTAGGGTTGTTTATACACCTTTCCGCTTTTCATCACAAATGAGATGTTTTCCAGTGTATGGATGTTTTCCAATGCATTTTCATCGGAAGCGACAATATCTGCGAAAAAACCTGGGGCCAAGCGACCGAGAACATTTTCTTGTTCGAGTAATTTTGCATTGACGATGGTGGCAGACTGAAGAACTTTTATTGGTGGCATGCCCACTTCGGCCATATAGCCAAATTCTTTGGCATTGTCGCCATGTGGAGAAACGCCCGAGTCGGTTCCAAAGGCAATGGGTACTCCTGCCCGGTAGGCCTTGGCAAAGGTGGCCTGAATCTGAGCACCTATTTTTAAAGCTTTGGGAACGATTACCGGAGGGTAATAACCCGCAATTTTGGCTTTTTCGGCAACAAATTTCCCTGCCGAAATGGTGGGAACCAGATAGGCATCCTTCTCTACCATCAGCCGCATGGTTCGGGCAGACATCAAGGTGCCGTGCTCGATGGTTTTCACTCCGTTGGCCACTGCCCTATTCATGCCTTCGTCGCCATGGGCATGGGCCGCCACCTGCATGCCGTAATCTTTGGCCGTCTGGGTAATGGCTTTGATTTCTTCTTCAGTAAACTGTGGATTTTCTCCACTTTTGGCCACACTCAATACTCCTCCGGTGGCGGTGATTTTGATCCAGTCGGCTCCATTTTTATAACGTTGTCTCACCGCTTTTCGGGCATCTTCGGCAGAGTTGACTACCCCTTCTTTCGGGCCGGGATCGCCCTGAATACTGGCTTTGTTGCCGTTGGTGGGGTCGGCATGTCCTCCGGTAGAGGCCAGCGATTTGCCGGAAGTAAATATTCTGGGA
>CAZGUB010000228.1:851-2729 GCA_964528935.1 uncultured Flavobacteriaceae bacterium
GGACCTACAATTTTTCCAGAAGCAATGGCTTTTCGCAAAGCAATATTGACCCCCGTTCCGCCCAAGTCTCTGACGGTTGTAAAACCGGCCATCAGCGTCCGACCGGCATATACGGCTGCATCATAGGCCAAATCTGCCTCGTTGAACTGGTAGCGATCCAAGTATTTGGTGGGGCTACTTTCGCTTTCGATGTGCACGTGCATGTCGATAAAACCCGGGTAAACGGTTTTGGTTTTTAGGTCGATGAGGGTGGAACCACTCTCCGGGGGCAAGTAGCCCTGGGCGACTTCAATTATTTTTTCGCCTTCAACGATCAGGGTTTGCGATTTTTTGATGGTTCCGGAGAAACTGTCAAACAAATTACCGCAATGGAGATATGTTTTTTGGGCCACGAGCAACTGACCCATCCAGCAAACGACTAAAAAAAATACTGTTCTCATTATTGTAAATTTATAGAGGGTGTAAATTAAAAAAATCCGTAACATCATAGGACATGGTTACGGATTATTTGAGTACTCGGAGCGGGACTTGAACCCGCACGACCGCAATGGTCATTGGATTTTAAGTCCAACGTGTCTACCAATTCCACCATCCGAGCCGAACTTAAATAAAAAAGAGCGAAAGACGGGATTTGAACCCGCGACCCTCACCTTGGCAAGGTGATGCTCTACCCCTGAGCTACTTTCGCTTGTGGAGAGCAAAAATAATAAAATCGAACATTTTTGAAGATAATTTGTGTTAACTTTCTTTTACGAAACCAAAAATCTTTACCATGACAGAAAAAGAATTACGTAAAAAAGCGGAAAAAAACATCAGTTTTAAGCATCACCTGATGACCTATGTAGTGGTCTGTACAGGATTGTTTGCTGTAGATATTTTGGACGATGGATACTTGGCATGGGCCTATTTTGTAGCCATCGGCTGGGGTGTAGGAATTTTCTCACACTATCTTAGCTTACAGCCCTTTGGTATTTTTTCCGTAGAAAAAAGAAATGGAACGCTTGCGCAACACCCATAGCCAGAAGTCTGCATAGCACATCAGGGCTTTAGTTGCCTTTTGATTTCGTTGAGTTTCATCAGTGCCTCGACGGGAGTGAGGGTGTCTATGTCCAAATCTTGGATTTCATCGCGCAAGCTTTCCAGCAGGGGATCGTCCAGATTAAAGAAACTGAGTTGCATTTCGTCTTTGCCCACCTTTAGGCTTTCGGCATGGGCTGCCACGGTGTGTGATTTTTCGAGCCCTTGGAGTTTTTGGGTAGCCCTTCGTACCACAAAGTCCGGCATCCCGGCCATTTTGGCGACATGAATTCCAAAGCTGTGGGCACTTCCGCCGGGAACCAGCTTCCGCAAAAACAAAACCTTATCCTCCAATTCTTTGACCGAAACATTATAATTTTTGATCCTCGGAAAATCGTGCGTCATCTCATTGAGTTCGTGGTAATGGGTCGCAAAAAGCACCTTGGCCTTGGCAGGATGCTCGTGCAAAAATTCTGCTATGGCCCAAGCGATGGAGATCCCATCGTAAGTACTGGTTCCCCTTCCGATTTCGTCCAGCAGCACCAAGCTATCGGGGGTGATGTTGTTCAAAATCGATGCCGTTTCGTTCATTTCTACCATAAAGGTAGATTCTCCCATAGAGATATTGTCGCTGGCTCCCACACGGGTAAAAATCTTGTCCATCACCGCGGTTTTAAGCACTGCTGCCGGCACAAAACTTCCCATTTGTGCCATTAATACCAACAAGGCCGTTTGCCGAAGGATGGCCGATTTTCCGGACATATTGGGCCCTGTGATCATGATGATCTGTTGGCTTTCCGGATCGAGCAATAGGTCGTTGGCAATAAATGGAGTTCCCGCCGGGAGCTGGTGTTCGATCAC
>CAZGUB010000229.1:0-2706 GCA_964528935.1 uncultured Flavobacteriaceae bacterium
ATCCATCACCTTTTGAGCGGCCGGTCCGATCTCTCCTTTGAGTGTTTTGGGGAGGGAATCTGTTTTGGTTTTGAACTGAGCCGTGACGGTAGTATCACTTACATCTTGGTAGGTTCCGGGTTGGTTCAACTCATGGGAGCTGAGGCCAGTTCCTGCTTTGGGGGAGTAGGGCTGAATGGTATATCCTTTGTACAGTAGCCCTTTGTTGTGAATTTCTTTCAGGAGCCACCATACGGTTTCCATATATTTAGAGGTGTAGGTGACATAGGGGTCGTTCATGTTTACCCAATACCCCATTTTTTGGGTCAACCGATTCCACACATCGGTGTATTTCATGACTGCTTCCTTGCAGGCGTTGTTGTATTCTTCGACAGAAATGGATTTACCTATAGCGTCTTTGGTAATGCCCAACTCCTTTTCTACGCCCAGTTCTACGGGGAGCCCATGGGTGTCCCAGCCAGCTTTACGAGCAACCTGAAAACCTTTTTGTGTCTTGTAACGACAAAAGATGTCTTTGATGGTTCGCGCCATGACATGGTGGATTCCCGGCATACCGTTGGCGGAGGGGGGGCCTTCATAAAAAATGTAGGGAGGATGGTTTTCCCGTTCAGAAATGCTTTTTTCAAAAATATTTTCTTCTTCCCAGAAGGTCAGTATTTCTGAAGAAATGGCCACTAAATCGAGACCTTTGTATTCCCTGAAAACCATGACAGCTCGTGTTGATTAAAGTTGCGAAATTAAGGATTTTAGGCAAAAAAAAAGGATTTTAGATTTTAACCTTGATCCCCAACTGTAAACTTCTTCCCGGTTCGGATATTCCGGAGGCAAAAGTTCTGTAATGCAGATCAAAAATATTTTTTAGTCCGAAATTGAGAATGATGTTTTTTCGGTATTGATATTGCGAAATGAGGGACAAAATGTTCCAAGAGGGCATTCCATAATATCGATCAATTTCTTGGGGGGCATTGGGGTCGACCACAGGGGTTTCGATGAGTCCGTCTTCTCCTCCCCAGCTGTAGTCTATGGGAGCCTTGGCATCACTAAATTTCCAAATCAGCAGGGTGTTCCAGTTTTTTTGTTGGTGAGTGAGGCTCAAAGTCCCGAACAAAGGAGCTATAGAAGGCATGGGGCCATAGTCGCTATGGTGGTTTGCTGCGGTGTAGGTCAGCCCCCCATCGAGGTCCAGTTTAGAGCTCAGATAAAGCTTTGCCTGGAGGGTGGCGCCATAAATCAAACGGTCGCCCAGATTTTTGTTGGCTTGGGTAATGACCTCCTCTCCATTGTAAAGAATGGTGTTTTCGTCTTCGGTACTTTGATCTGAGAATACGGTAAAATCTGATCGTACAATGTGGCGGGAGACCGTGGTAATGTATGCCCTTAGGTCGATAAAATTCTTTTTGTCGGGGGTGGTAAATTTGGTTCCTGACTCAAAAGTATAGGCATATTCGGGTTTCAAAAACGAATTGGGAACCAGAAGAATGCCGTTGCTCTCTCGTATTTTTCCGATATCGTCGATGTTGGGATTTCTAAAACCGCTGGAAATCAAACTATTGATTTGCCATTTTTGATTGGGCCGATAGGTCATGGCTAGGGTGTAGGTCAAGGCATCGGATTGTAAATCTACGGTAGAGAGAATTTTATCGACCAAGGCCGAATCATTCCATCGGGCACTGACATTGGATCCTGTATATCTCAGTCCGCCATTGAGGGTGAAGCGTTCGTTTTGGTCGTATATCCAGTTGATGTAGGCGGCGTAGCTGGAGGCACTACTCCCTTCACTGGGATAGCGAGAGGGGATGTTTTGTCGATTGGTGAATCCTATGATGTCTTCAAGATCCAGTACTAAGTCTACGGAAAACCCTCGGGATTGTACTTGGTTGTGGGTCCATTCCAGCCCATATGAAAAGGAATGATTTTTGGAGAGCTTGCCGAAAAAATCGGCGTTTAAACTGAAAACATTTACGTTTTCTATCTGATGGGATCGGGTCAAGCTGCCAAATTTTCTGTCGATTCTGGACTCTTCTACATTTTGATAGGCGGCGGTGAGCGTTCCTTTTTTAAGCCAGTTTTTTCCCATAAAAAATTTGAGTTGTGGGGAGAGAAAAAATCTTTTTTGGGGGCCGTAATACCATTCACTAAACCGTAGGGTGCCATTGCGTTGTTCTACTAGTTTGTCGTAGCGATCGATGTCGGAAGATTCTGAATACTGAAGATTTAGGATTAAAAATATGTCCTTGGGAAGACGAAGAAGGAATTTTTGAAAGACATCGAATTGATCGTAGGCAGTGTTTTTTTGAATTTCGGGTTTGGAACTGGGAATAGGGGTGGCATTGTAGTGATTTCTGGTGTTTAGCGAGAAATAGGGCGTTAAACCCCAATCTTGGAAACCGTGGGCTCTGTTTTTACCGATTCTGATGTCTCCAAAATTGGAATAGCTGACACTGGTTAGACTACCCCAATTTTTTTGGCTTATGGAAGTAGTGGCGTTGTTGACAAACGAACGGTTGGCATGGTTGAAGGATGATGAAAATTCGGATTGAACCCGATTGGATTGGTTCAGTTGCGGAGATTTTGTGTAGTAGTGGATGACCCCTCCCAAGGCATCGGAGCCGTATCCTACCGAGGAGGATCCAAAGGTTACTTCTACCCGATCTATATTGTGGGGGTCGATGGTGATGGCATTTTGAAGATGGCCCGAACGATAGA
>CAZGUB010000230.1:0-2660 GCA_964528935.1 uncultured Flavobacteriaceae bacterium
TCAAAAGGTAACTTTGACGTAAACAAATTTGCACGAAAATATTTTGGTGGCGGCGGGCACATCAATGCCGCCGGTGGTATATCCAAGCTTTCTATGGAAAAAACCGTTGCCCATTTTTTAGAGGCCATCGATCAAATAAAAGCGCAATTGGATGATTAGAATTTATTTTATCTTAATGGTATGGCTGATGGCCATCGCCTGTCAATCGTCCGAAGCCCGTCGACCCATCAATAAACAAAAACAGGTATTTCTCAAAGAATCTGCCAAAAGAAACAAAAACATTTTGTCCATCGAGCAAAATCTTTTTCAGCAGGTGATGGAGCGCCATAAAAATTTGTCATTCAAAGCGACACCCCAAGGATTTTGGTATGCCCTCCAGAAAAAATCAGACCAAAACACCTCCTTTCCCAACAAAGGAAACCTAGTAACATTTCGTTATCGCATTAAAGACCTCAGCGGGAATCTAATATATGATGAAGAAGAGCTGGGGACTGTCACCTATCTCGTCGATCAAGAAGAATTGATCCCCTCCCTAAGGGAGGGTGTCAAATATTTAAAACCCGGGGAGATTGGTGTTTTTCTTTTTCCTTCCTACCTTTGTTTTGGATATCAGGGCGATGGTGATAAAATTGGAATCAACCAAGCCTTGGAATTTACAATTGAACTTATAAATCTGGAAATATAACCCTAATAACATGAATAAATTTACTACCATTGCCCTGCTTTCGAGTATTCTTTTGAGCTGCTCCCAACAGTTTCCCAATCTCGAAAATGGACTTTACGCCAACATTTCCACCAACAAAGGAGAAATCACCCTAAAATTGGCCATGGAAAAAACACCCATAACCGTTGCCAACTTCGTCTCATTGGCAGAGGGCAACAACCCTGAGGTCTCCGAGCAATTTGCCGGTAAAAAATACTACGATGGCATCATTTTTCATCGGGTTATACCCGATTTCATGATCCAAGGAGGGGATCCTACTGCCACCGGATCGGGTGGACCGGGATATCAATTTGAAGACGAATTTACCGATTTGAAACACGACGGACCCGGTGTGCTTTCCATGGCCAATGGAGGGCCTGGAACCAATGGAAGTCAATTTTTCATCACCCACAAAGAAACCCCTTGGCTGGACGGAAAACACAGTGTTTTTGGAAAAGTAATCGAAGGACAAAATGTAGTCGACAGCATCGCCCAAAACGACACCATTCTCAAGGTTTCTATTATACGAAAAGGAAGAGAGGCCAAACGATTTGATGCCCCCGAGATTTTTTCCAGCTATTTCGAACAAAAAACAGCAGCAGACCGTATCAGGGTCGAAAAGGAAGCGGCCATCATGAAGGCCAACAAAGAAAAATTTGACCAGCAAAAGGCAAAAGCCACCACTACTGCCTCCGGCCTACAATACCTCATTACGCAGAAAGGAAACGGCCCCAAGGTGGTACAAACCAATCTGGTCACCGCCCATTATGCAGTCTATTTTGCAGATGGTATACTTTTGGAAACCAGCAACATAGAAACCGCCAGATCCCTGGAAAGGGTAGATCCTGCTCGGGAAGCAGCCGACGCCTATCAGCCCATCCAGTGTGATGTGAGTCCAAACGCTGCCATGATCGAAGGCTTCAAAGAAGGATTGAGACTGCTCAATGTAGGGGACAAAGCCACCCTGTTTTTACCCTATTCTTTGGCCTATGGAGAAAATGGCAATCGTGCCATTCCTCCGCGTTCCGATCTAATTTTCGAGGTGGAAATCATCTCCTTGGTCGAATAAAAGCAAAACCTTTGCCCAATGAATAAAAAGACGACATTGGTTTGGCTATCTGCCATTCCCTTGGGGTTACTGATATTTTTTGCCCGAAATAACCCCCAATGGGTAGAAACCTTTTACAGTCGTCTTTTCTATCCCCTTTCCCATGATTTACATCACTTTTTTTTCGGAAGCCTTCCTTTTTCGGTGGGCGATATCGGCTATATTGTACTAATCCTTGCCTGTATTGGTGTCTTACGAAAAAACTTTTACCATTGGAAAGTCAAACCCTTGAAGTTACTTTACCAAGCGGGAAGCATTATCATCTTGGGCTTATGGATTTTCCACCTCAGCTGGGGATTGAATTACCACCGCTTGCCCCTGCACCAGCAAATGTTGCTTCCCTTTCAGTATAACAAAGGGGATTTGGAAAACACCTTTGAATACCTCATAAAAACCTCCAACACCCTACACCTTAAGTTGGTTGACCACGACACCCTAGCCGTAGTACTTCCCTATTCCAAAACCCATATCCAAAAACATACCCCTCTCTACCATCCCGGCTACCACGAAACCATTCTGAATCGGCCAAAAGCCAAAAAGTCATTGCTCAGTTTGCCTCTGTCTTATATGGGTTTTGCAGGATATCTAAATCCTTTTACATTGGAATCCCAAGTCAATGCCATGATACCGCCGATGAGTTGGGTCACCACCACCCTCCACGAAAGAGCTCATCAGCTGGGATATGCCTCAGAAAAAGAAGCCAATTTTATAGCCTATTATTCCGCCATCATCAACCCAGATACCTATATACAGTATACTGGATACACCTTTGGGCTGAGTTATCTCTACACAGAGCTCTACAAAATAGACCCCGAGGGCGCCAAAGAAAAAATTAAAACCCTCCATTCA
>CAZGUB010000231.1:0-2653 GCA_964528935.1 uncultured Flavobacteriaceae bacterium
CCCAGCGATCAATGCCTCGGGCGTCTTGGGCATATAAATCCAGCCCGCTGACTCCTGTGGCCGGCATATGTGGCATGGCCAAACGATCGGAAAGCAATCGATAGCGAACATAAATGTCCGGTGCATTGGTAATAAAACGCATACTCATCCCCGCCGAATGACGGGATAAATTCCATATCGGCTCTCGAACCACGCCCAACGCTTTGGAAGGCAAACGATCGTAAAAACGCTGGGTATCCCTCCAGCCTTTTCCCTCCACACCAATCTGCTTTACGTCATACCACTCCACTTCTTCGGAAGACAGGGAAGTTGTCTGTGCTAACAAACTGGGCGACAAGCTCGCTGTGATCATCCCCCCCACCAATCGGGCGGTAAACTGACGACGGTCATAAAGGGATTCATTACTGTTTTTTATCATCGACTATAAAATTTTTATGTCATTAAGATATTACAAATTCGTTGAATTTCTTTTGAGAACGGGAGTTTCTGTCTCGGTTTCTTGGCGAAATAAAGCCACGAAGATACTCCCGTAGAGCGAGTGAACCAGACTAGAGATGGCAGCAGGTATGGCCACCGCTGGGTTGGCAAAATTTTCCTTGGCCAGCACTACCCCCAGTCCGGAATTTTGCATGCCTACCTCCACCGATATGGTCCGACTTACGGCTTCGTTTTTCAACAAAAATTTGCTGATCAAATAGCCCAAAACAAAGCCCAAAAAATGTAGGGTCATGATGGAGAAAATCAAGGACATTCCCGAACCGAGAATGATCTCTTTCCCTTGGCCGATGATGCTGGCTACAATCATGGTAATCAGTATCACCGCTACCGATGGCGAAAAAAAAGCCACCTTTTGGGTTTGGTTTGGAAAACGGCTGTTGAGAAAAACCCCCAATACCACCGGAACCAAAACCACTTTTAGGGTACTGTAAAACAAACCCATGGCATCGACATCAATTTCATTTCCGGAAAGGCTGCTGGTCAGGATGGGTGTCATGGCAATGGCAGCCATGGTGGAGAGGGCGGTCATGGTGACCGAAAGCGCCAAATGAGAACGGGATAAAAAAACAATTACATTCGAAGCAGTTCCCCCGGGACAACTTGCGACCAAGATCAACCCTACGGCAAAGTAAGGAGGCAAGTGAAACAGTTTGCCCAAAAGCCAACCCAAAAAAGGCATGACCGTAAACTGTAATGCCAAGCCCGTAATCACCCATTTGGGGGTCTGGGTAACAAGGCGAAAGTCGTCCAAACGCAAAGTCAAACCCATTCCCAACATAATGCCGCCCAGCCCCAAAGTAATCCAATTTCCGGAAAACCAACTGAACAAAGGAGGATGGTAGAGTGCCAATCCAGAGGCCGACAAGACGATCCATGGAAATGCCCCAGGTATGCGATTGAAAATATTCAACAACTAAGGCTTTCTAACGGTCCATATTTCATGCATAGGATCGCCTTTGCTACTGAACCCTTGGTGGTGCCAGTCGTTTCCCTTTTGATCGTAGTCAAACCGAAGGGAAATCCCCACCTTGTTGTCGTCTCTCGAAAAATACTCAATGGTTTCGGTATAGCTACCGTCTTCGGCCTGATAACGGCCGCCACCGGTGCCGTGGAAAGAAAATGTGGCCGTGTTGTAGGCAATCCACTGAAAATAACCGTCCACCAACATTTTCATGGTTTTTCTGGGTCTGTTGATGTCTCTTGTCTGCTCTTTTCCGTCGGTGACCCTTCCGGCCATCAACCACTTGCCATTCAGCGGCAGTGCTTTTGCCGATAGTTTTTCCCAATGATCGCCTTGCACTACTACGATGCTTTTGAGACTATCTTGAGCAAAATTGGAATTGAACTCCAAAGCAACTTTTAGTCGATCTCCCTCTTTTTGGTAAAACCCGCCCAGGGTTTTAATGAATCGATTGGGGTTGGAAGTAAACTGGGTTTCTACAAAATAACCCTCGTCCATCAAAATACGATGATGGATTATTTGTCCATTTTCTTCACTATTGTAAGAAAATACTTGCCCAAAAACGAATGGCTGGGACAAGAACAATGCTGTTAATAAGGTCAAAAAAGGATATTTCATCTGTTTAAAATTATGTAAGTTATTGGTAATGAGAGCTTAATCACGTCCGTGGGTATTGGTCTTTACCGAGTTAAATGCCCATTATGGGCTTTCATAATCTTGGGTTTTTGGGTGAATGTAGTCATTTGTTTTTTGAAATCCACAGGGTTTTTAATTTTTGTTTTGGGCTTGATGGGCGTAAATGGCACGGCCCAAAGCGGCCAGAAAAGGGATTCCGGCTTCGTCGTATTCATAGACTCCATCGTTAAAGATTTCGTTTTGATTGACCAAAAGTGTGGCCGCCAACAAAAACGATGTCCCCCGGTGATCGTTGATGTAGGCCACATCGGTAAGGGTGCCATAGGCCAAGCCTACTTTGTTGTATATCCTGATTTGATCGGTCATGGCTCCTTTTTGATCTCCGTACATCAAAAACTTGCAATAACTGTCATAATAATACTCCCGATCGTAGAAGGGCACATCGACCTCTGTAGGGGTTCTGCTCATCCAAAATTTCAGAAACGCATAATCGTCTTCTGCCAATTCAAAACGTTGCGCTTTCGGAAACTGCTCAGGGAAAATTACTCTTTTTAAGAT
>CAZGUB010000232.1:0-2646 GCA_964528935.1 uncultured Flavobacteriaceae bacterium
ACCAGCCGTATCCGTATTCCGGGCTTTCCTCAAATCTTGGGGTGAGCGACAGCGCTACAAAGGTAGAGTCCAGCAGTTGATTTCCATTCCAGCGACCGTGATCTTTATAGAGTTTTCCAAAACGGGCAAAATCTCTAGCATTGGATGCCAGGCAACAATAGGCTTTTTCCATACCGGCAGATGTACTGTCCCACTGCCATAATGCAGAGTGCTCAGCACCTATGGGTTTCCAAAATTTTTCGCTGAGGTAGGCACTTAGGGTTTTGCCGGTGGCTTTTTTGATCACCATGCCCAGCAACTGTGTTGTTCCGCTTTTGTAATGAAAAGAAACCCCTGGTTGTTCATCGATGGGTTGTTCCAAAATCAGTGCGTTCAGGTCATCTACAAAATAGGCCGCAGAGGTAACGGAAAACGGATTGTAGTATTCTTCGCTCCATCGCTGACCCGATGCCATGCTGGAGAGGTCTCTCACGGTCACCTGATCGGCAAAGGAACCTTGGAGTTCGGGGATAAAATCGATGACCTTTTGATCCAGATTTTGGATATGGCCCTCTTCTATGGCTTTTCCCAACATGGCAGAAACCATACTTTTTACAACGGAAAAAGAGTTGCTTTTGGAATCGGCACCAAAACCATCATAATATTTTTCGTATAGCAAACTATCGTTTTTAATGACCAGATAGGCGACTGTTTTTCGGTCTTTATGGTAGTCCTCCAAGGTGTTGTCAGGGAGGATTTGGTTGTATTGCCGGTGCAATGGCCACGGCTGGGATGGCGCAGCCGCAAAAACGGTGTCGTTGGAAAAACGCTCATAATCTTCCAAAAAAGCAGTGGTATGCCCTGAAAGATAGATATGGGTAACCCCTTTTAGAAGATAATTGTATTTGGAAACGTAAAGCAGCGCAACAACCAAGAGCAATACAAATCCGAGGCGAATTATAAATTTTTTCATGGTGGTAAAATGTTAAGCGTATGTCAAAAAAAGAGTTTGCATGAGCTAAGGAGTCATTTCAGAAAACACCCTATGGGCATTTGTTTTTGTCTTCCGCTAATTTACGTCAAAATGTTTAGGAAAGCCTTCCAATTCCAAAAGACGTCTTTTGGTCGCTATTCCGGCAGAGTACCCGACCATGGAACCGTCACTACCGATCACTCGATGACAGGGAACCACCAGCAGCAGGGGGTTTTTGGCAATGGCGGTCGCCACAGCACGAACCATTTTTACATCGCCATATTCCAAAGCCACCTTCACATAGGCCATAGAAGTTCCATAGGGAATTCGCATAAGCAAATTCCATATTTTAATCTGAAAATCAGTCCCTTTCATACGAAAGGGAAAAGTAAACGATCTTCGATTTCCTTGAAAATATTCGCCAATTTGTTGAATCACTTTTACCATCAGTGGCGAAGGGGATTCCTGTTTGTTATGGATTTTTTCTACAAAATAAACTCCAACAACATATTGGTTTTCAATGATTACCATGATATTCCCAATGGGATGTTCTAAAAAACCGTTTTCCATATAACTGCACTGAACAGGAAGATAATATATAAAAAGTTAAACAAAATAGTCGTTTTTCTCTATAATGTTTAATTTTTTGTGATCAGCGAATCAAGCGAGCTGCTTCTTTTGCGTGGTAGGTTGCGATCACATCGGCACCGGCTCTTTTAAAAGCCAACAATTGCTCCATCATCACGGCATCGTGGTCTAGCCACCCCTTTTCTGCAGCGGCTTTGAGCATGGCATATTCGCCGCTGACTTGGTAGACCGCAATAGGAACCTGAACACGATCGCGGATTTCACGCAAGAGATCCAGATAGGGCAATCCGGGTTTTACCATTACCATATCTGCTCCTTCTTCTATGTCACTGAAAGTTTCTGTCAGGGCCTCCCTTCGGTTAGCAGGATCCATTTGATAGCTGCGTTTGTCTCCGAAGCCAGGGGCAGAATCTATGGCTTCCCGAAAAGGGCCGTAGAAAGAAGAGGCGTATTTGGCACTGTAACTCATGATCCCTGTATGGTGAAAACCGGCGGCTTCTAGGGTGGTTCTTATGCTCAGGACACGACCGTCCATCATGTCACTGGGGGCCACAATATCGGCTCCGGCTTGGGCATGGCTCAATGCCATTTTTGCCAAAACCTCCACAGTGGGATCGTTGACGATTTGGCCGTTTACTACAATGCCGTCATGTCCGTGGCTGGAATAGGGATCCAAGGCCACATCGGTCATCACAACCATCTCAGGGACAGTATTTTTGATCTGCTGTACTGCCCTTTGCATCAGTCCCTCTGGATTGAGTCCCTCGGTGCCTTGGTTGTCTTTTAGGGTATCGTTGACCTTGACAAACAATAGTACGGCTTTGATTCCCAAATCCCAAACAGTCCGGACTTCTTCCAAAAGCAAGTCCAAACTCAAACGGAAACAGCCCGGCATGGACTTGATGGGTGTTTTTTGACTTGTTCCTTCGGCGACAAACAACGGCAACATCAGGTCGTTGACCGTGAGTTGGTTTTCACTGACCAATTGGCGGAGGGCGTTGCTTTGTCGTAGTCTTCGGTTTCTTTGGTTGGGATACATAGGAATTAAAGTAATATTTCTGTTTGGCTTATACCCAATCTCTGGGATTTTCAAGTACGTTGACCAT
>CAZGUB010000233.1:0-2638 GCA_964528935.1 uncultured Flavobacteriaceae bacterium
AGCCTTTCGCATGGGGCAGAGGATCTGAATGAAAAAATTGCTTAGTTATGAAAGCCCATAATGGGCATTTAACACGGCAAAGACCAATATCCAACGACATGATTAAACTCTCATTGCCAACAACTTACAAAATTTTAAACATATGAAAAAAAGGTTTTTGTATTGGGCGATTGCCCTCCTTGCTGTGGCAGTCAATGCCCAGCCCATCCAATGGATGTCTCTGGAAGAAGCTTTAGAGGCTCAAAAAGAAAATCCCAAAAAAATCCTGATGGATGTTTATACCGATTGGTGTGGCCCCTGCAAACTAATGGACAAAAAAACCTTTCAGAACAGGGACGTCTCTGCCTATATTTCTGAGCATTACTACGCCGTAAAATTCAATGCCGAAGGTCAGGAAACCATCAACTATTTTGGGAACACTTTTACCAACCCCAACTATGACCCTGCACGAAAAGGCCGAAATGCCACCCATCAGTTTACCCAGTTTTTGGGGGTAAAGGGCTATCCGACAGTCATTTTTATTAGCGAAACCGGAGATTTGATTACGCCACTGGTCGGTTACCAAACGCCCCAACAGATCGAACTCTACTTAAAAATGATCAAGCAAGGAGATTATATGATTTTTAGCAAGCCCGTAGATTTTGAAAAATACCGCAAGAGTTTCGTTCCCCGATTTAGAGGTTGATTTTGTATGCTCCCGCTTCTCTCAGGCTTATGAAAGGGATCCCTTTTTTCTCACAACTTTTTTTCCAACGCTCCACATGCCATGGTTGGTTGGTACCATCTGCCAAGACCACCTGGAGTTGGAGCGCAGTCAAAACCCTATCCATGTTCAGCGGGGGGTTGGAGCAGATCAAAAGATGTGAGGGTCTCCAATCCTCGATTTTATATATCCCTCTGTCGTCCAAGACCAACAAGCCGAATTCACGAGCGACAAAAGTATTTTTAAAAGAATTAAATAGGAGGGTATCCACGGGGTAACGAATTTGAAAATCCCTCAAAACAGAAAGGTCTAGGGGGATTTTTTGTGGGCTGTATATGGAAAGCCTGCCACCATGGCCATAGAATCGGTATTGATAGTCGTTGGACCTCAAGGCTTCGGTGAGGGAAACCACCAACGTTTTTTCTTTTTTTGAAGAAGTATATTGAAGGTAATGGTTCGGTGGTAGTTCGTAATATTGTTGTTGATGGATGGCTCCTAAGGGAAGAAAAATGACGAAAGCAAAAGGACGGAATTTTTTCAAAAGGCTTAATCCAAGAACAACCACTAACAGGCTGTAGGGGAGCAAGTTGTTTTCTAATAATGGAGCAAACAACATACCGCACAGAAAAAAAAGCACAACAGTATAGAGTGGAAATTTTGGGGCCATAATACCCTAAATCTAATATAAAAATAGATTATTGAAGAGCATCAATAATGTGTTGGGCGGTTTTGTCACTGGCCCCACCCCTTCCCAAAGTGTTGCGGAGTACTTTGTAATCGGCTTTGATTTTTTTGGCCCCTGTCGGGGAAAGGATATACTCCAGCTGTTGGGTCAGTCGATCAGGGGTAAAATCATTTTGTATGAGTTCCTTGACTACCGCTCTGTCGAGGATGAGGTTGACCAAAGAGATGTATTTTAGTTTTACCAATCTTTTGGCGATCTGATAGCTAATAAAACTACTGCGATAACAAACCACTTGTGGTACATTAAGAAGAGCGGTTTCCAAGGTCGCCGTTCCGCTAGACACCAAGGCAGCCTTTGCATGAAGCAATAAATCGTGGGTTTTGTTTTGAATCAGTCGAACGGGATGGTCTTTAATAAAACGCTCGTACCATTGGGATTCGAGGTTCGGTGCTCCGGCGATAACAAATTGATATTGGGGAAAACGCAAAGCGATCTCCAAAAAAATAGGGAGCATTTTTTTGATTTCTTGTTTTCTGCTGCCGGGTAATAGTGCGATCAACTCCCTTTTGGAAGACAGTTGGTTTTGTTCAACAAATCCATGGGTTTTCTTTTTTGGAGTGAGGGTATCCAACAGCGGATGCCCCACAAAAGAAACTTTGAAATGGTGTTTTTTTTCGAAAAATTCTTTTTCAAAGGGGAGAATTACATAGAGGGCGTCCAAGTTTTTTTTCATCTCTTGCACCCTACTTTCTTTCCAAGCCCATACTTGCGGGCTGACGTAATAGTGATTTTTGAACCCTTGTTTTTTGGCCCATTGGGCTATTCTGAGATTGAAACCGGGATAGTCGATGTAGATGATGACATCGGGTTGGAATGCAGTAATGTCTTTTTTGCAAAAATGGATATTTTTTAAAATGGTTCTCAAATGAATCAGCACCTCCCAAAATCCCATAAAGGCAAGTGTTTTGAAGTGTTTTACCAAAGTCCCCCCGGCCTGCTGCATCCGGTCGCCTCCCCAAAAGCGGATTTGCGCTTTTGGATCTTTATCTTTCAAGGCTGCAATGAGCTTTGATCCGTGAAGGTCACCGGAGGCTTCGCCGGCGATGAGGTAGTATTTCAATTCAGACAATTTTTAAGAGGGCCACTATTGCCACCAAAACCAAGGAAGTGATCAGTACTCCTTTGGCAAAATTGGTTTTTCTTTTTCGAAGTCCCAAGAAGAACAGGGGCAAATTGATCAATGCACCCAT
>CAZGUB010000234.1:0-2629 GCA_964528935.1 uncultured Flavobacteriaceae bacterium
CGGAATCATAAAGGAAAAAGATTTTGAATCCCGAGACATGAGAATTTCCCTTTTTGGATTGATTTTTTCCCATATTCAGCTTTTGATTGGACTGATTTTATATTTCGTCTCCCCCTGGTTGGGACAGTGGTCTGCCATGGGATTTGGTGGCGTCATGGGCGACAGCCAAGCAAGGCTCTATTTGGTAGAACACCCTTTTACCAACATCTTGGCCATTGTGGTCGTCACCATGGGATGGTCCTTGCACAAACGACAAAGTGACCCCAAAAAAAAGTTTCTCCGCATCGCATTGTTTTACGGATTTGGACTTATTCTTTTGCTCAGCAGAATTCCTTGGAAAGATTGGCTATAGCTCAATTCGGCTTTGTTGAAATCCCCTAAAATAAAACCCACTTTTTCCCTTATCCTCCTCAAAAACAAGCTCAGGATTGCTGTTTTAGGGGGTGGAAGCTGGGCCCCACCGCTTTGGTAAAAATCCTCTCGGAAAACAAAAGAAACATCGGGTGGTATGTCAGGAATCCGAATCATGCGGCTTTCATCAAAAACCACCACCACAACCCCAACTATCTCAGTTCTACACAGCTCAAAACCAAACGGCTGAATATCAGTTCGGATATCGATCAGATCGTTTCACAAGCCGATGTACTGATCATCGCCATCCCATCGGCATTTCTATCCAAAACCCTAGAGAAATTGTCCTTGCCGTTGGACGACAAAATCATCTTCTCGGCGGTAAAAGGGGTTGTTCCTGAAAGTATGATGATTGTAGCTGATCATTTTCAAAAAAAACACCGTGTTCCCATAGAAAAAATTGGTGTCATTTGCGGTCCCTCACACGCAGAGGAGGTTGCCATGGAACGCATCTCCTATTTGACCTTGGCTTGTATGGACACTACCCTCGCAAAGGCGGTGGGTGCCATGCTAAAGACCAAATATGTGCGGATCAAAATTTCCAACGACATTATCGGAACAGAATATGCCAGTATGCTCAAAAATATCTATGCCATCGCCTCCGGAATTGCACATGCCTTGGGCTACGGTGACAATTTCCAAAGTGTTTTGATAAGCAATGCCATTCGTGAAATGAAACGCTTCTTCAAGGATGTCTATAAGATGAAACGCAACATCAACAACTCGGCCTATCTGGGCGACCTTTTGGTTACGGGTTATTCTGTATTCAGCCGAAACAGGGCTTTTGGCAATATGATCGGAAAAGGCTATACTGTAAAAACTGCTCAAATGGAAATGCAAATGGTCGCCGAAGGGTATTACGCCACCCAATCTGCCAAAATAATGAATCCAAAATACCCCACCCGAATCCCAATCATTGACGCGGTTTTTAGCATCCTCTACGAAGGTAAAAACCCGGAGAAAGTTTTCAAAAAACTGGTAAAAAAGCTGGATTAATTCCCCGAACCAAATTGGGAAAGGAAACGAATATCGTTTTCGAAAAATAAACGTATGTCTCCAATCTGATACAAGAGCATAGCAATGCGTTCTATTCCCATCCCAAAAGCATAGCCGGAATACACCTCGGGGTCGATATTACAGTTTTTGAGCACATTGGGATCTACCATACCACAACCCATGATTTCTAACCATCCGGTACCTTTGGTGATTCTATAGTCTGTTTCTGTTTCCAAACCCCAATAGATATCTACCTCGGCACTGGGCTCAGTAAAAGGAAAATAAGAGGGTCGCAAACGAATTTTTGATTTACCAAAAAGGGCTTTGGTAAAATAGAGAAGTGTTTGTTTGAGGTCGGCAAAAGAGACATTTTGGTCTATATACAGCCCCTCTATCTGATGAAAAATACAATGGGCTCTTGCAGAGATGGCCTCATTCCTAAATACCCTACCCGGTGAGATGGTTCGAATGGGGGGTCGATGGTTTTCCATGTAGCGTACTTGTACTGAAGAGGTATGGGTTCGCAGTAAGATGTCCGGATCGGTCTGAATAAAAAAAGTGTCCTGCATATCTCGAGCCGGATGGTATTCCGGCAAATTCAGTGCAGTAAAATTGTGCCAGTCATCCTCGATTTCGGGTCCCTCGGATATAGTAAACCCGATCTGAGAAAATATATTCACAATGCGGTTTTTGACCAAAGACAGCGGATGCCGTGAGCCCAAGGCCAAAGGGAAACCGGGTCTTGACAAATCTCCGTTATTGACTTGCGAAACTGCATTTGCCACTTGGGATTGTAAGGATTCAACTTTTTCTGAAACAGCCGTTTTTAGGCTGTTAAGTGCTTGCCCATAGTCTTTTTTTTCTTGTGGAGAAACTTCTTTGAAAGCGGCAAAAAAGTCATTTAAAATGCCTTTTTTACCCAAATATTTAATTCTGAAGGCCTCTATTTCTTCCTTGGACTGGGAACTGAAAGCTTTGACCAAAGCCAAATTTTCATTAATCTTATCAATCATTCGACAAAAGTAAACATTTATTGAATTAGCTCACATTTTAAAAAATAGTTCACCAAGGCCTCTTTCATTAAAATGCTTTGTTCTCCTGGCTTGAGTGCAGGCAAAGGTTCCAGTAATTCAAAATGTGGCCAACCCTCTTCATCAAAGAAATCAAAGCGGTAATAACCATAGGGCTCCAAGACAGTACAAATACCAATGTGAATAACAAT
>CAZGUB010000235.1:0-2615 GCA_964528935.1 uncultured Flavobacteriaceae bacterium
CATTCGTCAGTTGGCGGAAATGCAACCCCAAAGGGTCTCCAAAATGATCATGGGTGGGGCCATATTAAAATTAAATTTCAGATCCAGAGTTTTAATGCGTTTTGGCAATGCGACAAAATCTATTTTACCTTATATGTGGTTGTATCGTTTTTTTGCCTTTATCATCATGCCCAACCGCAATCATAGAGAATCGCGTATCCTTTTTATTCGTGAGGCCAAGAAACTTTACCAGAAAGAATTTATTCGATGGTTCAAACTGACCTCCGAAATTATTCCCAAACTGAGGGTTTTTGAAAAGGAGTCTGTCGAAATTCCTACACTATACATTATGGGCGATCAGGACTATATGTTCCTTCCCTCGGTACAGAAAGTAGCGGAAAATCAACCCTTGTCAGAGTTGTTGATATTGGAAAAATGCGGGCATGTGGTCAATGTAGAAAAACCCGAAAAATTCAATCAAGGCATGCTGTTGTTCCTTAACCGCTAATGATTACGAAAAAACGACGGTTTTGTTTCCATAAACCATCACTTTTCGGTTGACGTGTAATTTTAAAGCCCTAAGCAAAACGATGCGTTCGAGATCTCTTCCTTTTTCAATAAAGTCGGCGATAGAATTCAAATGCGTTACCCGGGCAGTATCCTGTTCGATGATGGGGCCTGCATCGAGCTCTTCTGTGACATAATGGCTTGTTGCCCCGATGATTTTTACCCCCCTCTCAAATGCAGAATGATAGGGTTTTGCTCCCGGAAAAGCGGGTAAAAAAGAATGGTGAATGTTGATGATTTTATGTGTATAATGATCGATGATTCGGGGGGATACTATCTGCATATACCGAGCCAAAACAATAAAATCTACATTGTGATTCTTAAGTAGTTCCAATTGTTTTTCCTCAGCCTCTTTTTTGTTATCCTTACCCATGGGGATGTGGTGAAAAGGTATGTCAAATCGGCGAGCGATGATCTCCAGATCGGGATGATTGCTCAAAACAAAAGGAATCTCTGCGGCCAACTCACCAGATTGTTGTTTGGCCAAAATGTCGTAAAGGCAGTGGTCGTATTTGGAAACAAATACAGCCATTTTCGGTTTTTGTTTTCTGAGGTAAAAATTACAATGCAGGGAAAATCGGATACCCAAATCCTGATGGAATCCATTTTTAAAAGCTTCAAAGTCAAATTCAGTGCCGTTTAAATCACATTCCACCCGCATAAAAAAAGCGGCATTAGGTCGGTCCACATATTGATCGATGTATGTGATGTTACCTTGACGCTGATGAATAAAATTGGTTACTGCTGCGATGATCCCTTTTTGATCGGCGCAATACATCAAGATAGTAATTTGATTCATAAATATTTTTTTCAAAAATAGGAAAACAGCTTATCAGAGCCATAAATTATGGATTTTAAATTCTTTTTAAAAAAAAGCCTCCACAAGGGAGGCTTTTATTGGTAGTAACAGAAACATTTAATTACTGTTTATCCTAAAATCTGCGTAGGCTTCCATACCGTGCTCGGCCAGATCCAAGCCATTGATTTCTTCTTCCTTATCGACGCGCAAGCCGGTTGTGTATTTTACGATCATCACAATGATGAAGGAAGTGATCACACAAAACGCACCGACAATTCCAACGCCGGCCAATTGTATCAAAAACTGATCGAATCCTGCCATGGCTCCAAAGATGCCTACGGCTAGGGTTCCCCAAATGCCACAAATCAGATGCACGGCTACGGCTCCCACGGGATCATCCAGTTTTAATTTGTCTATCAGTGAGATGCCCAATACCACGACCACACCTGCAATGATACCGATAAGTATGGCGTCGGTCGGACTCATTTGATCCGCACCTGCAGTGATTCCAACCAAACCGCCCAAGACACCATTCATAAACATGGTAAGGTCAAAATTTTTGTAAAGCAAATTGGAAAAGAAAGCAGCCGCCACGCCTCCGGCAGCTGCCGCCAACGAGGTGGTCACCAAAGTGAGGGAAGTCAGCTCTGGATCGGCAGACAATACCGAGCCACCGTTAAACCCAAACCATCCCAACCAAAGTATAAACACCCCTGCAGAAGCAATGGGCAGATTGTGACCTGGAAGGGCGTTGGATTTGCCGTCCTTATCAAACTTTCCAATACGTGCACCCAAGAGATAGATGGTCACTAAAGCGCCCCATCCTCCTACAGAGTGTACCAAGGTAGAACCTGCAAAATCATAGAATCCCCAGGCGTCCAAAAATCCACCTCCCCATTTCCAAGCGCCCACGATAGGGTAAATGAGTCCCACGTAAAGCACCGAAAAAAGCATGAAGCCAGACAGCTTGATGCGCTCCGCTACTGCTCCTGAAACGATGGTCGCCGCGGTAGCAGCAAACATTCCTTGGAACAGAAAGTCGGTCCACCAAGTGTATCCACCATCGGCATAACCAAAGCCCATACCGCCCTCGGGAGCAGCAATTCCAAATCCAGCAAATTTGAGAATCCCCATATCACCGTCTTCAAAACCGGGATACATCAGGTTGAAGCCTCCTAGGCAGTACAATAATAGTCCTACAGTGATTACAAAAAATTTTTTGAATAGAATATTGATGGTGTTTTTTTGACGAGTCAGTCCAATTTCAAAA
>CAZGUB010000236.1:0-2613 GCA_964528935.1 uncultured Flavobacteriaceae bacterium
TTGCAGTATTTGGGCTTGTGTTTTTGTGATTTCCAGGAGCCTTTTTGGGTTGATGCTCCACTTGGTGTCGGGATTTCTTTTCAGGACCCCCAATCCGCTGCATGGGGCATCAATCAAAACACCATCTGCCCCTTCTGCCAATTGGTGGAGGGTGTTTTGGTCTTGAATACATAGGGTTTCTATGGAAAGGATTTTATTTCTTTCACATCTTTTTTTGAGCTCCTGCAGTTTGGAAGGAACTATGTCCAAAGCCAGAATCTTGGCTCTGTCATGGGTAAGGCTCGCCAAGTGGAGGCTTTTTCCTCCTGCACCGGCACAGGCATCGATATAAAATTTGCCGGGTTGGGGCTTCAACCAGGGTGCTATTTTTTGCGAATTGGCATCTTGAATCTCAAAAAGTCCTTTGCGATATTCTTCCAGATCTTTTAGGGGGCGGTGTTTGTCTAGGATTAGCGCATCGGGGTATTCCGGGATAAAATCGGTAGAAATTTGATGTTTTTCCTCTAAAATTTGTTTGATTTGTTTGGTACTTGTTCTGAGGGTGTTACATCTGATGATAAGCTTGGCAGGACGATTGAGTGCTGCGATTTCTTGGGTCCAATTTTTTTCTCCAAAAGCAATCACTCCTTTTTGATCTAACCATTCGGGTATGGAATATTTGTATGTACGTTGTTTAATCAGTACTTGTGCGTAGGTTTTGACCTTGTCCCGATCTCTTATTATAAATTCAGGCCACTGAGGGAGGTCATGATCGTTGAGTAGTAACCATATTGCGATCAAACCCCAATAAGGATTTGCTGAGGATTGCTTTTCTGCAAGGGTTTCGTAGAGCATTTTGTTGCGGAGTATGTCGTAAAATGCTTTGGCGATCATTTTGCGATCGCGAGAGCCCCATCCTCGATTACTTTTTAGTGTTTTTTGGATGATTTCTGCTGCCGATTTTTGTTGAGTAAAGGTTTCTTCCAAGGCCGAAAGAATCCCCAATGCCATGTTGCGATGAAGCTTCATGGGGTGCAAGTTAATCCTATCTGACTATTCTTCTTTTTTTGGAGGCATATTTTTCATTTTGTAAACCATATCACGGTTAAAATGAAATTCTGCGGAGTGCATTTTAAGTATTTTGTTGGGCGAAAATTTCTCCAGAAGGAGCTCATCTCTTTCTTCTTCGAGTTGTATGGCTAAGTGTTCCAATTCGTTAATTTTTTTGATGAGCTCAAAGGCCTCTTTGTTACTAATACTATCTGCATTTTTGATGTAGCTTCTTCTCAAGTTTTTTATTTTTTTGCGACTTTCTTCATAGATTTTACTTTCGTATTGATCGTAGATTTCCCAAAAAGTAGATTCTTCCTCTTGGGATAGGCCTATTTTTTCAGTGATATAACTCATCTTCAGAGCTTTGAGTCTTTCAAAGCTCATTTTTCTTTTTTGCGCATAGGTGTTGCTCAGCACCAATACCATTAAAATCATCAATAATTTATTCATCTTCAAACAAGTTTAAATTGGTAGGAGATTCTCCATAAAGGTTTAGTTCTATCATGTCTTCGATGGCAATAGATTCATATATATCGCCAAACATTTCGGTTTCCAGAGCATAATCAGAAAGTTCTGCTATTTCGTAGGTTGTATTGAAGATCAGATAATCTTCAATAAAAAATGCTGCAAATTCTGTAGAATAATTGGGGGTGTTTTGGTTGAAAAAAAACAGGGCAAAAATGGCTGCTACGGCAACTGCTTTCCACCAATATGGCTTGGCGACAGGTAGCTTTGCCTCCGGGTAATTTACTTTTTTAAGAATTTCATTTTCTACCTTTTCAAAATAGGAGACTGGGGTAATAAAACCGCCTACAGCGTTCTTGTTTCTGATTCGCCGGCTTATTTTTTCTTCGAAACGATCAAAATACCCATCGGGCACAATGAAGGGGCTTTTTTTGTTGATTTTACTCATTGATGTAGGTTTTAATTTTTTTGACGGCATGATGATAGGAGGCTTTTAGGGCTCCGGTAGAGGTGTCTAAAATCTGCGACATGTCCTCGTATTTCATCTCTTCAAAATATTTCATATTGAATACCAATCTTTGTTTTTCGGGCAAGCCGGCGATGGCCTTTTGCAACTTTAGTTCCATGGTATCGCCGTCAAAATAGATATCAGAATCTAGTTTTGAAGCTTGATTTTCAATCCATTCCTCATTGGAAAGCCCCATTTGTTTGGATTTTTTATTCAAAAAATTCAAAGATTCGTTGGTCGCTATTTTGTACATCCAGGTATAGATATTGCTATTGCCTTTAAATTTGCTTATGTTTTCAAAAACCTTGATAAAAGTGTTTTGCAGTACGTCATCGGCATCGTAATGATCCATCACTATTTTTCTAATGTGCCAGTACAGTCTTTCCTTATAATCAGCCAACAATTTCTTGAAAGCAGCCTCCTGCGTTTCGGGGGAGGTCAATGCTTTTATGAAATGATTTTGCTGTTCCAATGTTTTTTAACTTTAGATGGTGATTTTACAAAAAAGTTTAATCTACCTTTTACAATGTTTGTAAATCCACCAATTTTTTATAAACAGAATTTCTTTGAATGAGTTGCTTGTGGGTTCCTGTCTCCACTATTTTGCC
>CAZGUB010000237.1:0-2609 GCA_964528935.1 uncultured Flavobacteriaceae bacterium
ATTGTCTTTAGAGGACATCGCCGTTTCCAAGGGAATGGAAATGTCTCAGCTGATTGCAGAAATGGAAACCATCGTATTCTCGGGTACCAAACTAAATATAGACTATTGGATCAATGAAATCCTGGACGAGGAGCAGATCGAGGAATTAACAGATTATTTCATGGAAGCAGAGTCTGATGATCTCGACTTGGCCGCCGAGGAATTTGATACGGATTACGAAGAGGAAGAACTGCGTTTGTTTCGCCTCAAATTCATCAGCGATGTAGGAAATTGAACCAAAACCAGCTGGTTTTGTCAAGTATTCTTATCTTCGCTCCATCAAAAATCAAAGCATGCAAGAGGGTATTTACGCCATTTTTTCCACTACAAAGGGAGAGATTAAAGTTCAGTTGACCTATGACAAGACTCCCGGAACGGTGGGTAATTTTGTAGGTTTGGCCGAGGGAGAGATAGAAAACAACATCAAATCCAAAGGAACTCCCTATTACGATGGATTGAAATTTCATCGAGTCATTGCCGATTTTATGATTCAAGGGGGCTGTCCCCAGGGATCGGGAATGGGAGGTCCGGGCTATAACTTCGACGATGAATTTCATCCCCAGCTCAAGCATGATCGCCCGGGAGTATTGTCCATGGCCAATGCCGGTCCATCCACCAATGGCAGCCAGTTTTTTATTACCCATATAGCCACTCCATGGCTGGACGGAAAACATACCGTTTTTGGTTTGCTAGTCGCCGGCCAAGAGGTGGTCGATGTCATTGCTCAAGACGACCTCATCGAAAAACTTACCATAGAAAGAGTTGGAGAAGCCGCAAAATCTTGGGATGCTGTTGTTGCCTTCCAAGACTTTGTAAACCAAAAAGAAGCCCGAATCAAAGCTGCTCAAGAAGCTCGAGAAAAAGAATTGGCTGACAGGGTCAAAGGTATGAACAAGACCGAAACAGGATTGTATTATAGAATTACGCGAGAGGGAAGTGGAGAATCTCCACAAAAAGGGAGTGAGGTTGCGGTGCATTACAGGGGTATGTTACTGGATGGAACCGTCTTTGATTCTTCCTATCAACGCAAAGAACCCATACGTTTTCCCTTGGGTCAAGGTCGGGTCATAGCCGGGTGGGACGAAGGCATTGCTCTATTACAAAAAGGAGCTACCGCTGAGTTGGTCATCCCAAGTCAGTTGGCCTATGGATCCTCTGGTGCAGGAGGAGTCATTCCTCCCGATGCCGTGCTGGTGTTTGAAGTAGAGCTGGTAGACTTTAGTTGAAAAAGCCCTCTGGCTCATTTCCCTTTTTCCATTTGATGTTACAACCCAAACTGGGAATCTGTGGCTCGGCTTGCTTTTTGCCTTCATGCAAGTTTTTACAGGCCGTTTTCAGGTCTATTCCCGTTATGGGGTGGTCGTTTTTGGGACGTGCATCGTCAAACCTTCCCCGATATACCAACCTCAAATCTTGGTCGAATAGATAAAAGTCTGGAGTACAAGCCGCTTGATAAGCCATGGCAACTTCCTGAGATTCATCGTACAGATAGGGAAAAGAAAAACCTCTTTCCAAGGCCAGTGCATTCATTTCATCGGGTCCATCCTCGGGAAAATGTGCTACATCATTGCTCGAAATGGCTACAGTATGGATATCCATCGTTTTAGCGGCTTGGATGATTTCCACCATTTTGTCCAACAAATGCAAAACATAGGGACAGTGGTTGCACATAAAGATGACAAGGGTACCCTTTTTGCCTTTGATTTGTTGTAAAGACAATACTTCCCCATCGATTGTATTGGGTAGAGAAAAATCGGGAGCCACCGTGTTGAGCGGTAGCATAAAAGATGCGGTTCTGGACATGATAGCAATCTTTAAACAAAATTAGCTAAAATATCAGATCTTAAAAAGAATCTTTTAAGCTAGGTGCTAAAAAAACAGTAAAGCTTAAATATCTTCAAAATTGAGGTTGGTGTACTCGTGTCCCGACACTTCAGAAGAATTGAAGTTTTTTTTCCGGTCGAAATCTTTTTGATGTCTTTCGCTGATTACCTCTTCCCCTCTTTCTTGAATCACAAAGTCGATCATCTCGCCCAGTATGGATCTGAAATCACTAAAATCTTCTTTATAAAGATAGATTTTGTGTTTTTTGTAGTGGAAACTCCCATCGTCGTTTGTGAATTTTTTGCTTTCGGTGATGGTCAAGTAGTAGTCACTTGCTTTGGTTTCTCGAACATCAAAAAAATAAGTTCTTCTGCCAGCCCTCAGAACCTTGGAGAAAATCTCCTCTTGGTCCTTTCCATTGTTGTTATACATTGAACTTTTGTTTAAATAAATTAGGTTTAATTGCCAAATTTTATAAAAAAAATCTAACAAAACAAAAATATTTATTTTTCTTCTTGTTGTTTGTTGAATAATTCAGCATAATACCCATCTCGATCCAGTAGTTCTTGATGTTTCCCTTTTTCTATAATCTTACCCTCTTCCAATACGATGATCTGGTCTGCATCTTTGACCGAGGAAATTCTATGACTTACTATTATGGTGGTTTTATGGGCACAAATACGCTTTAGATGAGACAGTATTTTTTCTTCTGTTTTAGGATAATACTTAAACAATTCCTTTTCAAA
>CAZGUB010000238.1:0-2602 GCA_964528935.1 uncultured Flavobacteriaceae bacterium
AAAAGAATACGTTTCCATAGCCCCCCGAGGCGATGACCACGGCATGGGCACTGTGTCTTTCAATGGCTCCGCTGACAAGATTTCTGGTGATGATTCCTCGGGCTTTACCATCGACCAATACCAGATCCATCATTTCGTGACGGTTGTACATTTTTATTTTGCCGCGACCAATCTGGCGGTTCATGGCAGAATAAGCCCCCAACAATAACTGTTGCCCAGTTTGTCCTTTGGCGTAAAAAGTTCTGGATACCAAAACCCCACCAAAAGATCGGTTGTCCAGCAGACCTCCATAGTCACGGGCAAAAGGTACCCCTTGTGCCACACACTGGTCGATAATGTTGGCAGAAACCTCTGCCAAACGGTAAACGTTTGCTTCTCGGGACCGGTAGTCCCCTCCTTTGATAGTGTCATAAAAAAGCCTGTAGGTGGAATCTCCGTCCCCTTGATAGTTTTTGGCGGCGTTGATTCCTCCCTGGGCTGCAATAGAATGTGCCCTGCGGGGTGAGTCTTGAAAACAAAAGGTTTTGACATTGTATCCCAGCTCGGCCAAAGTCGCAGAGGCAGAAGCCCCGGCCAATCCTGTTCCTACTACAATCACATCGATCAAACGTTTGTTGGCAGGACTGACCAAATTGATGTTGCTCTTGTGGTTGGTCCATTTTTCGGACAAATTTCCTTTTGGGATTTTGGAGTCTAATTTTGCCATGTGACTATCCGTTTAGATGATGATAAATTGCAATAAAGATGAAGCCTGCCGGGATGACCCACGAAAAAGCAATGGTAAACCATTTGATCCCATGGGTATACTTGTTATTGATCCCCATGGATTGAAAGGATGAGGCAAAGCCATGGTAGAGGTGCAATGCCAAAAAAACGAATGACAAGGAATACAAGCCTGCTCTGACGGGGCTGTGAAATTTGTGCACCAATTCTTCGTAATATCGGTCGGGATTTTGGGGTAATACTTCTATGTATTTGTAGTTAATTTCGGGCACCCAAAAATCATAAAAATGCAATCCCAAAAAAGAGAGCACAACTATCCCGCTGATAATCATATTTCGCGACATCCAGCTGGCGTTGGCAGCACCTTTGAAAGCCACATATTTGGTGCTCCTGGATCTGCTGTTTTTCACTTCTAAAACAAAACCCATCATAAAATGAAAAACCACCCCAAAAATCAAAATGGGTTGTAGAACAAACTGTACTAAGGGATTGGTTCCCATGAAGTGGGATAAAAAATTGAATGTCTTTTCACTAAAAACCGAACTTATATTTATGGTAAAATGCTGCCCCAAGAACAGGATTAAGAAAAGTCCGGACAGGGCCATCGCCACTTTTCTGGCTATTGTCGTTGAAATCATTTATGGTCTGGTTTATCATCACAAAATTAGTCGATAAAGCTTGAATAGAAAAGCCTATTTCACTAATTTTTTAGGGTCTCAATAGTGAAAAATGTTTAATGATATACAGGAAAAAAGACTCATAACTCCCCTAGGCTTAAACAAATCTTTCCGCTAGATCCATTCATGCGATTATATTTAATATTTTTAAACTTTAAATACTTCAACAAATCTCTCTTATGCGCTATCGACCTCTTTCTTCGCAATGCTACATCGAAAACCGAAAACGATTTGTAAGCGAGTTGAAGCCAGGGGGATTGGCGGTATTTAATTCGAATGATATTTATCCGATCAGCGCAGACAGCACACTCCCTTTTGCTCAGCATCGGGACATTTTTTACTTGAGTGGGATCGATCAAGAAGAAAGTATTTTGTTGTTGTTTCCCGATGCCCAGCATCCCGAATATCGGGAAGTATTGTTTCTCAAAAAAACCAATTCGCAAATTGCTGTTTGGGAAGGCAAAAAGCTCACCCCCTCTGCCGCCACGGCATTGTCGGGAATTGGAAGCGTTCGCTGGTTGGAAGATTTTGAAAACGTTTTTGACACCTTGGCGCAAGAGGCTAAAATTCTCTACATCAACACCAACGAACACTTGAGGGCAAAAGTAGAAACCCAAACCCGAGAGGATCGTTTTATCAAATGGGCCAAAGCAAAGTTTCCCACCCTCCCCACAGCCAAGAGTAATTTTATTTTACAAACATTGCGGTCGATAAAAGATGCGGAAGAGGTGGAGCAAATCCAAAAAGCCATTGGCATTACCGAAAAAGGGTTTCGCCGGGTACTACCATTGATCCAACCGGGGATATGGGAATTTGAAATCGAAGCGGCCTATGCGCATGAATTTTTGAGCCATCGTTCCAAAGGCTTTGCCTATGCACCAATCATCGCCTCGGGAAACAACAGCAATGTACTGCACTACAACGAAAACAGTGCACAATGCAAAGCCGGAGATCTACTGCTGATGGATGTAGGCGCAGAATACGGAAATTACGCCAGCGATATGACACGCACGGTGCCCGTTTCCGGAACATTCAGCTCCCGCCAAAGGGCGGTTTACGAAGCTGTATTGCGGGTAGAAAAATCGGCCATGGAAATGCTAACTCCTGGGGTTGTAATTCAAGAATACCATGTGGAGGTGGGCAAAATCATGACAGCAGAACTCCTACAATTGGGATTGCTGGACAAAACCGATGTGAAAAAC
>CAZGUB010000239.1:0-2595 GCA_964528935.1 uncultured Flavobacteriaceae bacterium
GTTGTCACCTCCCCTCCACCGATAAATGGCTTGTTTAGGGTCCCCGACCAGCAAGAGCGTTCCCATTTGTTGTGCTTCGTCCAAACTTTGGAGGGCGTTGGAGATGAGTGGAATAAGGTTTTTCCACTGCAAGCGAGAAGTATCCTGAAATTCATCGATAAAATAGTGTCGGTATTTTTCTCCCAATCGCTCATAGATATAGGGTGCCTCGAGGCCTGATATTTCTTGGTCTATCATTTCGTTGAATCGACTTAGGAGCAATTTGTTCTCTGGCAGCTGAAGGGCCTCCAATCCTTTTTCCATTCGACCGATGAGCATCATTGGGGTCCATTGGGTCAGAAGACTTTTTAGTAAAAGTAGTCTTCCGACCTTTTTTTTAGCTTGGATAAAGGTCTCATACAATTGAGGAATCAACGTATCGATGGTTATTTTTTTGGAATCGGGCAAGGATTTTTTGTAAATGTTTTCCCCCGTGCTAAGATTTTCCTCCAACCGATTGTCGTAGAGCCGTTCTGTTTGGGCTAAAGCTATTTTTTCAAAATGACGGTAAAGGGTTTTTCTGTTGAAATCTGCGGCTGTCAAGCCGTGATCGGCAAACATTTTGAGTGCTGCAGCTCCCGTTTCTTTGAGCTTTTTTTCGAGAATTTCAAGTTGTTTTTGAAATTTATTTTGTTGCAGTTTAAAATCCTCTAAGCTTTTGTTTTTTAGGTTGGAGATGGGTTCTCGGTCATTTTCTTGGAGCAGCAAATGAGAAAACTCCAATAGGTCATCGGATACATTCCAGCTTTTGAGTTCCTCTGTTTTACTCAAACTAAAGGCCACCAATATTTGAGTTAAGGATGGATCGATTCCTGCTTGTTCCAAAATATTTTCTGTCATTTGTTCGAGTAGTAAATCACTGTCCAAAGTCACCTCAAAACTGGCCGG
Source organism: uncultured Flavobacteriaceae bacterium (assembly GCA_964528935.1). Lineage (GTDB taxonomy): Bacteria > Bacteroidota > Bacteroidia > Flavobacteriales > Flavobacteriaceae > UBA8316. The sequence goes on from CAZGUB010000239.1 coordinate 928, forward strand.
TATTTTGAGGTCTTTGGCAAAACTCTTGATGATTTTATGGGTAAAGCTATCCAAGGTAATCACTTCAAAAGCGGCATACTCATGGAGTATTTTATTCAACCTCCTTTTGGCTTTTTCTTGCAAGTAAGCCTCGCTGGTTTTTAGGTCGATGATCAATCCCGATCGTATGTGTTTTATTTTTTCATTTTCAATGTCATATCCCAGCAAATAGAGGTTGTTCAGAATCCTATGCTTCATTTCGTTGACGGCCTTGTTGGTGAAGGTCAAGGCCAGCATCTTTTTGTAGGCATCTTCCCTATCGGCAGACAGCAAGCGACGCAGGTAAGCATAGACCAAGGCAAAGGTCTTTCCAGAACCGGCAGCTGCATTGATGATTTGAAAAGGAGTAGAATCCATTGTTTTGTTGAATTCTTAAATTTAGCTTTTTCATGTTGATCCCTTGTAGAATGACTAAAAGAAATTCTACTTTTGTGATAAATAAAAATAAATATTATGGCTTTTGAATTACCACAATTACCTTATGCAAACGATGCATTGGAACCTCACATCGATGCAAAAACAATGGAAATCCACCATGGAAAACACCACAGTGGCTACACCAGCAAGCTCAACGATGCTCTGGAAGGCAGCACTATGGCGTCCGAGTCGATTGAATCCATTCTAAAAAATTTGGACATGAACAATGCTGCTTTGAGAAACCACGGAGGGGGATATTACAACCACTGCTTGTTTTGGCAAGTAATGGGTCCAAACGGAGCACAGGCCCCTACCGGAGCATTATCTCAAGCCATTGAAGAAGCTTTTGGTTCTTTTGAAGATTTCAAAACCGCTTTTTCAAATGCTGCTGCGACCCGATTTGGATCCGGCTGGGCTTGGTTATGTGTTCACAAAGGAGGCCAATTAGAGGTTTGCTCTTCGGCCAATCAAGACAATCCGCTCATGCCCGGTATCGGATGTGGTGGCACCCCCATTTTGGGATTGGATGTATGGGAGCATGCCTACTATCTCAATTATCAAAACAGAAGACCCGACTATATCGGTGCATTTTTTAATGTAATTAATTGGGAAAAAGTAAGCAAGCGTTTTGAGCAAAACAAATAAAAGCTTTACTCATGCTCCATAGGGGTTAAAAATAAAAAGGGAGGATAAATCCTCCCTTTTTGCCCCAAATCTTACCATGAACTTAACCTACTTATGTTCTGGTGATATAAAAGTAGACCAAAGGCTCAGGGCAGGTTGATAAAAACGTTTAAGTGCACTTTTATTAGATAATCTGGTTTGTGCAAAAATTGACTTATAAAGATGAATAATTGAAGGGTTTTGAAAGATTAATTTTAAAGTACTCATTAGTAAGCTCTTACAGATTTTCCTTCGTGAAAATTCATAAATGCACGGTTGACTACCCGGTTGCCCCCCGGAGTAGGATATTCGCCGGAGAAATACCAATCTCCCAGATTATCGGGACAGGCAATATGCAAATCGTCTATGGTTTGATAAATAACTTCTACTGCAGCTTTGATATTTTCCCCCCTGAGCATTTGTGCAATTTTTACTGAAATTTGTTCATCCGAAAACGGCGCATATAGGGCCGCTACACAATTTTGAACTTCTTCAGTCGGCAATTGCTGATTGCGCTGACAATTGCTGTAAATCTCCGCCAAAGTAGAT
>CAZGUB010000240.1:0-2592 GCA_964528935.1 uncultured Flavobacteriaceae bacterium
AATGACCTGTCCAATGTCCTGATTGACCTCGGCAACAAGGGTCCAATTATTTGAAGATTTGGCCTCCAAGGTAAATTGGGTATGGACAAAATACGCTCCTCTCTCGGCCCTGATATCCACCTCATTTTTTAGAGGTTTCTCGGTTCTGAATTGATCCAATTGAACGGAGGATAACAGATAACTGGGGTTGTCCAGCCCATGGGACCAAACCGTATTGGCTTTCAAGGCCTCGTTGGGTTCTGCTCTATCGACGATCAAAGCAGCGAGTGAAAAAATGCCTAAACCGCTATTAGGATCCAATTCATTTTTTTTGTAGGCGTCTACCAAATTGCTGCTTTGGGACTGTAAGACTTCTGCCACACCCCAAGGCATTATGTTTTGTATCCCATCTACCATATTGATCTTTTTGGAAGACCCGCTCTGATTGAAAATTGTTGCTTGTCTAACAAAACCAAACTGATCGCTGGTTTTCCAGGAGTAGGTAAAAGATACATCAAGGTCATGATTGATCTCTTCAAATATGATCTTATTCCCCAAGGTATTTTTGTATAGATTTCTCGTGATAGTGTAGCGACCTTGTTGTCTAATAGAGAAAGGCTCCCACAAATAATTTGACCCTCCTTTGGATACAAAAAAAATTGATTTGCTCCCTGTATACTCCGCCGATTCGATGATCTTATCGTCTGTGTAATAGGGAAACAATGCATTGCCACTTTCCTTTCTACCAGCGGTTATACCACCATTGCTGGAGATGAATAACCAGTGGTTGGAAGAACTGACCAAGCTCATAAAAAAAGGTCGCATACGATCAACATTCGAAATTTTATAAAAAATTTCTCCCGCTATATCGATCTCATCCCCACTTTTTTGTTGGGCAATATTTACATTTTCATTCTCGGAGGCTACAACTTCTTCTAGTTGGATCATTTACAAAAATTTAGAATTTGGCCATGGTGTTTTGAATAAATCAAACATAGGAGGGGTTCTAAAATTGATTTTGGTAACATTAGGATCGCTTTAAAAGGGCTGATCTATTGGTATATTCTCACGTAATCAATTTCCATTCGAGCTTGTTCAAAATCTGCAGGAATATTTCCTCCCAAAGTACCTCCCATAGCTAAGTTGAGTAATATATAGTGGGGATTGTCAAAAGGAATATTTACGGTATTGGACAACTGTACAATCAATTGATCATCAATCAAAATCTGGAGAGAAGATTTGTTCCAAATCAAAGAATAAACATGGAAATCGGACGACAAGTCTGAGATTCCTAGGTCGGCAAGTGATTTTTGCTCTCCATAAGAACCGTACTCTCCGGTTTGGGTATCTGCCCAATGAAAATGTCCTTGGACCTTTGACTTATCGGTACCGGTATGTTCCATAATGTCTATTTCTCCACAAGCTGGCCAACCCACATTTCCATATTGGTCTCCAAAATAATTTCCGACCTCATTGACATTACTTCCCAAAGTCCAGATGGCTGGCCAAGTTCCGGCACTAGCGGGTAGTTTAGCCTTGACATCGACACGTCCATATTGAAAATGAAATTTGGAATTTAGCCTAGCAGAAGTGTATTGCTTTTGGCTACCACTATAGGTGTAATTTTCCTTTTTGGCAATGATTTTAAGGGTTCCATCCCCCACGATAGAGTTGTCTCTTCTATTGGTATAATGTTGCCGTTCGTCATTGGCCCAACCGCCTCCAAAGATTGGAATGTATTGCAAGTGCCAACGGGAATCTAGAGGTGCCCCCTTATAGTTGAATTCGTCATTCCAGACTAGAGTATAACCAGAGTAAGCTGTTGCTTGCTCACTATCGTCAATAAACCCTTGGTCAGGGTTTTGCAAGGTTCCACCCGAGGCATTTTTGATATCCACTGCAACAGTTTCATAGGAGTAGGCCGTTTGTTGTTCATCGAAAAAAGCCCAGACACCCAAGGTATGGCTACCATTGAGTTTATAGATATATTCTATCTCTCCAGAGGTATTGTTAAACACTGCATTTTCGCCAAAGGAAAATCTAAAGGACAATGCCCCTTTTGCATTGGCTTTGACAAAAACTGCACCGTCGGCTCCCAGGGTAACTTCTAGGGAAAGATCGGACACCTCATCGGATTTACTACAATTGGTAAAACCAAAAATAGTATTGAGTGCGAAAAATATTAGAGCTATCTTTTTGATAATCTTCCAGAATTATAATCAAAGCTATCGGATACTCCGATAGCTTTGATTGATTAAAACAAATTTACTATTCGTATGAAACAATAACAAAATTGGTAAGGGTTACATTGGCATCTTGTGTGACCAAGTACAACAATGCAGAACTGAAGGTATTGGCTGCATCTTGCGCCGGTATTTCAATAGAATATTCTGTAGCCTCTGTACCGGAGACGGTTACATTGGAAGTCGAAAAGCTCGGTTCAGTATCGGGATGGGGTTTAAACTCGAACTTAAAGTTGAGATCCACATCGGTTCCAGCAGTCGCTCCTGTGAAGGTCGCCCGGCCTCCATTGGGGAATGAAAGGGGATAAATTTCTGCGTTTTCATTGGCAAAACCTGCCCAAGCTTCGGCACCAGTAGGAAAGTGATAAAC
>CAZGUB010000241.1:0-2592 GCA_964528935.1 uncultured Flavobacteriaceae bacterium
AGTGGAGTCGGCGGGAATCGAACCCGCGTCCAAACAAGCCACAACCAAGCTTTCTACAAGTTTAGTTTTCGTTTGTTTTTCGAGACCTCAGTGACCGAAAACCGCCCAAGAGATCCTTAGCATCTTTATTGAAAAACACCTGCGATGCTCCGGTGTTTCGATGTTGACATTTATGGTGCCTCCATACCGATCGCCGTCAACAAGGGCTATCGTGAGACATCTGGCTTCCCGACCTGGTCGGGACAAGGCAAAGACTTACTGTAATTCGGTCAATTATGCAGCTAGAGCGTAGTTGTTCTCGCCATTTAAAAGGTTGAATCATAAGATTTACGAGCTGTGACTCAGTGCTCGACTTGCTTACTTCGTCATGGGTACCTGCTGTCAAAACCAGTCGACCCCAATTTTCAATGAACTTTAACAAAAACAGGCACGAAACTACAAATTTCGTGCCGTTTTAATTGATTATTATTTTTCTTTTTTTACCCCTTAAAAATCATATAATAAACGAGTAGTAATTGTTCTACCGATCTGAGGAAGTCCGGGGAGTGCTCTGAATTTGTTGTTGAATAAATTAACAGCCGAAAGATGGATTTTCATACCATAAGAAAAATTGCACCCTACCATCACATCAAATAGGGACTTCTCGTCGATTTTTCCAGGGAAGGTACTCTGATTGGAAGTATAGGCTTCATCTCGATGCTGCCATAAACAATACATTTGAGCCTTTTTTTTTAAAATAAATATTTAAATTGGGCTTTCAAACAACAAAAACTTTAACAGCAAATGAAAATCAAGTTATTATTACTTACCATGTTCATTCTTGGTATCCAGCTTATGGTTGGACAGGAGACCATTTCTGGAACGGTTTCGGATAAGAATGGTCCTTTGCCGGGTGCAACGGTACTGGTTAAAGGAACGACCAACGGAACACAAACCGACTTCGACGGCAACTTCAGCTTGTCGGGGGTTTCTCAAGGCGATACCTTGGAGTTTAGCTATGTCGGTTACCAGACTTCAGAATTGATATATGAACAAAATGCAGACTTGCAAATCCTTCTTATCGAAGACACCAAAGCTTTGGACGAGGTTGTCGTTGTCGGTTATGGTACCCAAAAGAAGTCGAGTTTGACCGGTTCGGTTGTCAAAGTCGAAAGTGAACAATTAACCCAAGTTTCGGTGGCCAACTCCACCGAATTGTTGGCCGGACGTGTGGCCGGAATCATTACCAAACAGACAACCGGAGTACCCGGTGCCGATGGTACCACGCTCAACATCCGTGGTTTTGGGTCTCCCCTGATTTTGGTAGATGGAATCGAAATGGGCTTGGCGAGAATCGATCCCAACGATATAGAATCCATCAATACGCTCAAAGATGCCTCTGCCGCCATCTATGGTGCCAGAGCCGGTAACGGGGTGATTCTGATCACCACCAAAAGAGGTAGAAAAGGAAAACCGCAAATCTCCTACACCGGAACCATGAGTTTTCAGCAACCCGTAGTCTGGCGAAACAATGTCAATGGGGGGCAATTCGTAGAAATGCAAAACGAAGGAGGGGCGGCCGCCTACACGCCCGAAGAAATTCAGGCCTACAAAAATCAAGACCCCGGATACGAGAGTTACGACTGGGAGAGAACGGTTTTTAGAACTTGGGCTCCCATGAACCAACACAGTCTTACGGCCAGCGGCGGATCCGAAAAAGTGAAGTTTTTTACCTCTTTGGGAAGCTTGTATCAAAGTGGTTCTTTTCGCTCGGGTGACCTCAATTATGGAAGAACCAACGTCCGATCCAATTTAGACTTTGAAATCACCGAAAATCTAAGTGTAGGGCTAGACGTAAGCTACAGAAAAGACAAACGCTCGGAGCCCGGACTTCCTCTGAGCACCATCTACAATCAAATTATTGTTTCCGAACCCATCCTCCCACCAATCATTCCCGGTTATCCCGATGTGGCGGCCAACAGTGGTGGAGGGTTCAACAACAGGGGGGCTTATGGAGCAAGTCAAAGAAAACTCTCCGGATTTATCGACCGCTTTGGGGAGGTATTCAATGGAAGAATTCAGATGGAGTACAAGGTTCCACAAGTCAGTGGATTGTCTCTAAAAGGAACCCTTACCTATCTTTCGGACAACCTGCAAACCAAAGACTTGGACAAAAGAATGGCCGTTTATGAATACGACAAAAATACCCAAGAGGCCAATGCTGTTGGACAAATAGGAAGCGACAACCTTTCCGAGTCATTACGTCAGTTCAAGCGGGTTTATCCCACCCTTTCCATCAGCTATGAGAATGTTTTTGGAGATCATGACATCAAAGGGCTACTTTTGACCGAGACAATAGACGAAGAAACCATCAATTTCAGTGCTTCGAGACGTGACCTTTTGACCACAGACCTGCCCTTCCTTAATTTGGGTAGTGAGCTGGGGATTCAAAACTCTGGAAATGCCTTAGAGTTTGGAAGATCTAGTGTGGTAGGGCGTGTAAACTACGGCTACAAAAACAAATACTTCTTGGAATCGAGTTTCAGATACGATGCATCGAGCAATTTTGCCAAAGAATCTCGTTGGGGGTCTTTTCCCAGTGTCTCCAGAGCA
>CAZGUB010000242.1:0-2565 GCA_964528935.1 uncultured Flavobacteriaceae bacterium
GTTTGGTAGCGGAACTGCCGTTGTGATCAACCCCATCAAGAGTTTTGGTTACCAAGGGATGAACTACAAGCTTCCTGATGTCAAAAATCCCATCGCCCAGCAACTAAAACAGCGCATCATGTCGATTCAGTACAACCAGGGTGATGATCCCCATGGCTGGCGGTATGCTGTTGATTAGTCCTTTTCGAGTATAGTGGCTATATCGGGTTTAAAGTAATTGGGGCCTTTGAGTACTTTTCCATCATCGCGGTAGATAGGTTGACCATCGGCACCGAGTTTGCTCATGTTGCTCCGTTGGATTTCGTTAAATACTTCTGTGATTTTATGCTGCATCCCGTGGGATAGAATGGTGCCACACAATATATAGAGCATGTCACCCAAAGCATCTGCTACCTCGACCAGATCTTTGTTTTTTGCCGCTTCGAGATACTCTTCGTTTTCTTCCTTCATTAAATTGTATCTCAACAAGATCGTTTGCTTAGTGACATTCGCGGTTGGATTCTGGGCGGATTCAATTCCGAAAGCGTTGTGAAATTTAGCGACGGCATCTAGTTCGTATTTTATCATTGGTAAATTTTATAGTACGCAAAAAGAGGTTAATGTTTTTTTCTAAATTAGGGAAAAAATAAAAAATGTTTAGTTCAGGTCAACTCTTGTTTGCAGTTTTTTTTGTGGTAGCATTTGTTTTGCTGATGATTTTCTCCTATCGAAGAGATTCTAAAAGCCATAAAATACATTACAAGGGAAGCCTAAAAATTTTGATGGTTTTTGTTCTGACTGTGTTAGCCCTTTTTATAATTAAATTTCTGACCCAACGTCCCTAATTTAATTAGGAGTTTTTGCAACACTGCATGATTGAAACTTGTACGAACCTTGATACCCTATATTCTGTCAATAAATTATAAAACATAAAAAAATGAAGCAACTACTACTCGTGTTTGTAGGAGGAGGTATCGGAACAGTAATGCGCTTTTGGATGGGCAAACTTCTGCCTTATTCGGGAAAGGGATTTCCATGGGCTACATTTGGGGTTAATCTACTGGGGTGTTTTATCATTGGGTTGATTACAGGCTTTGTATTGAGAAACAGTAGCGAAAATCAATCGTCTTTGGTATTATTTGCAGTCATTGGGTTTTGTGGGGGTTTTACCACTTTCTCCTCTTTCGCATTCGAAAATCTTTCCTTTCTTCGCAGTGGAGCCTTCGGTACTTTGATGGCCTATACCCTGCTGAGTTTGTCCCTTGGACTATTGATGGTCTATTTGGGAATTTGGATAGATAAGTATCTCCACTAGTTTTTGAATATTTCCCAAAATTAAATGTTATAATTATTATACCCCTATTTTTTTAGGGGTTAATTTGTTTAAATTCACAAAAATGAATTATTAACCCCAATTTTTTATGGGGTCATGAGTTTTCATAAATAATTTTGTTGCGTCAATAATAAATACTTTAAGCCTTTATAATTGTAACAACTTGAAGTATTGTACTAACAAAAATTTATTAATCCATTAAACACTAAATTATGAATGCTATTAAAAAGACCCTTTTCATCAACCTTGTAGCCATGTTAACCTTTTTTGGTGCCATCGCACAAGAAGAAACCGCTGAACCCGCATTGTCCATAAGCGGATCGGTAGACTCCTATTTTAGAAGTAGCGAATATGCACCGGGAACATCTTTTGCCAATCTAAATGGTTTTGCACTAGGAATGGCCAATGTGATCATGTCCTACGAAGGAGCCAAATCTGGATTTGTAGCCGATTTTGTCTATGGTCCCAGAGGTAATGACGCGGTATTTGGTTCAACAGACGGATCCAATCCCATTGTCAACCAATTATATATTTACTATAATTTAAGTGATAATTTTACACTGACCATGGGAAACTTCAATACCTTTTTGGGATATGAAGTAATTTCTCCAGTCGCCAATTTCAACTACTCCACTTCCTATATGTTTTCCTATGGTCCATTTTCCCATACCGGGATCAAGGCAGATATGGCCCTTACCGACGATGTATCGTTAATGTTAGGAGTGCTCAATCTTACCGATGCTACCGAGTTTCAGCCATCAGGCGAAGATTATTATTTTGGTGCACAATTGGGTATAATGGGGCAGTACATTAACTTTTTGACTGGAGGCTCTGTCAATGCAACACAAATCGATTTTACCGGTGGGTTTGACATCACCAGTGGCTTCTTTTTGGGGATCAATGCCACCAGCTATAAAGACGATGCCATGAAGTTCAGTGGATTTGCACTGTACCCTCAACTCACCCTTTCCGATTCTTTCGCCATCGGTGGCCGATTTGAGGCTTTTACCGACGATGGGTTGGGTGCCATAGGGGCTATTGCAGAAAAAGGAGACAACACCTCTTTTACCCTAACAGGTAGTTTTAGCTCTGGCAATTTTCTTTTCAAGCCCGAAATAAGGATAGACCGAGCTTCCGGAAAATATTACACCAATGCAGATGGTGCCACAGACAGCCTCTCGGCATTTATTGTAGCAGCGATATATTCATTCTAATTGAAATAACAACCCCCTTCAGTTGGACATAGAAAACAT
>CAZGUB010000243.1:0-2555 GCA_964528935.1 uncultured Flavobacteriaceae bacterium
CAAAGAATCAATTTTAAAAAACACGTCCCTCCCTCAAAATTGATTCTTTGTATTTATCTTAGCCCCATGCAGAACCAAGACCTGGCCATTGTGATCCCTTGCTACAACGAAGCCAATCGTTTGCCCCTTTCGCAGTTCGATACTTTTTTGATCCAGCATCAAGAAATAAGCATCTGTTTTGTCAACGATGGATCGAAGGACCATACGGAATCTGTATTAAAAGACTTCAAATCGAAGTTTCCAAAACAGATCGACCTTTTGTCTTTGCCAGAAAACAAAGGAAAAGCAAATGCTGTTTTCCAAGGAATGAACCATTTTTTGAATAAAGGGACTTTTAACAGAATCGCTTATCTGGATGCAGACCTTGCCACCAGCTTGGAGGAATGTCTTCGTTTGTCGCAATTTGTCGGGGAAAATGTGGTCTTGGCTTTTGGATCAAGAATCCTAAAACTGGACAATAATATCAAAAGAAAATGGTATCGTTTCCTTTTGGGGAGGATGGTGGCTACGGCCATCTCACAAACCCTGAGGCTAAACATTTACGATTCGCAATGTGGCTGCAAAATTTTTGAAGCCCAAACCGCCTCAAAAGTATTCGATCAACCATTTATTTCGAAATGGCTTTTTGATGTGGAGATTTTCTTCAGAATAATCGGTCTCTACGGCCGGGAAAAAATAGCGGAGCGACTCAGAGAAATCCCCCTAAATACCTGGATCGACACCCCCGATTCTCGTGTGAGTCCATGGTACTTTTTTAAGCTCTGGGGAGACCTTTATAAAATCTCAAAAAAGTACAATCATTGATTTCAAAAGAAAAAATCAAAGCCGATCTAAAGTCATCCTATGGGCTTATTTTTTTACTCATAGCAGCCATTCGCTTGTTTTTTAATGCCGTGATTCCTCTTACTGACAAAACCGAGGCGCGCTATGGCGAGATTGCCAGATTGATGGCAGAAACCGGTAACTGGATTGTCCCACAAATCGACTATGGCATTCCCTTTTGGGCCAAACCACCTCTGTCTACTTGGCTTTCTGCCGCTAGCATTGCCCTGTTGGGAAATAGTGAATTTGTACTCCGATTGCCCTATTGGATCGTTGCTGTATCTATGGCTTTGCTGTTAAGCCGTTATGCCTCAAAAAGGGAAATCAACTTTTTTGTTCCCGGTTTGATCTTACTGACCCTTCCAGAATTTTTTCTCCATGCCGGAGTTGTATCTACCGACATGATGCTTTCTTTTTCAATTGCCCTGACGATGTTGGGCTTTTGGGAATTTATGCATTCAAAAAACAACCGTTTTGGGGGGTTTCTTTTTTTTGTAGGAATCGGCTTGGGACTACTGGCCAAGGGACCCATTGTAGGGATACTGAGTTTTCCTCCGTTGTTTCTGTGGTGCCTCCGGTACAGCCATGGGTTTAAAAAAATCGCCAAGCTGCCATGGCTATTGGGCGGGCTAGTGGTTCTTTTTATTGCATTGCCTTGGTACTTGCTTATGGAAAAAAACTCCCCGGGATTTACAGATTACTTTGTGGTGGGAGAGCACTTCCTACGCTTTCTGGACTCCTCTTGGTCTGGCGATAAATACGGCTTTCCCAAACAGCAACCCTTGGGCATCGTGTGGCTCTTTCTGCTGGGTGGAACTTTGCCCTGGTCCATAGCAATGATAGTCAACGCAAAAAAACTGTCAAAAGGAATTTGGAATGATCCTTGGCGACTTTTTCTTTGGCTTTGGCTGCTGTGGACTCCCTTTTTCTTTACCTTTTCCAAAAGCCTGATCCACACCTATACCCTCCCGGTGATGGTCCCCCTTGCCCTTTTAATCCTCCATCACTGGGGAGAATTAAAAGACAAAAAAACCTATGGGTACATTGCCGTAGGCATTCCTTTGGTCTTGTTTGCCGTCTATTTTTCAAAGCCTACCCAAACAGCCATTTCCAACAGCACTGACAAATATCTGGTACTTCACCCCCAAGTAGACCCATTAAATCTTTATTCCCTGTCGTTCAAATCCTATTCAAGTCAATATTACTCCGAGGGAAAAATCAAGCTTGTCTCAATGCCCGAACTTGAAGAAATGGTTCGGAATGATGCAGCATTTGGCATCATCATTCAAAACCGCCACCTGGATCAAATCCCACCGAAATTGATGGAAAAATTCAAGCCGCTGAGGGTCGAAAAAAAAGATGCACTGTATTACACAAAATAGCAACCGATATTTTTCAGTATTCAATTTTATTTTTTACAATCTCCGATTCGCCAAAATAAAATACATTTGAAAAAAATTTATCTTGAGCCAAGATTTAACGATTATCGGGAGCGAAGAATGGTGTGAAATAAAATCGCTGGGCATCCCCGCCATAAAAGCCAGAATAGATTCTGGGGCCAAAACATCTTCCATACAGGCCACCAATATCAATACTTTCTCCAGAAACAACCATTGACACATTTTCAATCTCCAAAGTCAGAGTAAAGTTTGGATTCTTTCTGACATGTGCTGGTGAGCAAATCGCTATCACATACCATAATTTTCTTTCAATCTTGTCTGGATCATATTTGT
>CAZGUB010000244.1:0-2548 GCA_964528935.1 uncultured Flavobacteriaceae bacterium
CAGGGGTTGATCACCGTCATGCCGGGCAGCATTTTCATCAGCCCGATGTCTTCTAGGATTTGATGGGTTGCCCCGTCTTCTCCCAAGGTTACTCCGGCGTGGGAGGCACAAATTTTAACGTTTTTTCCGGAATAGGCGATCGACTGTCTGATCTGGTCATAGACCCTTCCGGTGGAAAAATTAGCAAAAGTTCCGGTAAAAGGAATTTTACCGCCGATGGTGAGACCGGCAGCAATCCCCATCATATTGGCTTCTGCAATACCCACCTGAATGAATTGATCGGGGTTTTCATCGATGAACTCTTGCATCTTTAGGGAGCTCACCAAGTCGGCACACAAAGCAACCACATTGGGATTGGTTCTTCCCAAAGCAGCTAAACCGGCTCCAAAACCGGAGCGCGTATCTACTTTACCTTGATCTGTATATTTTATCATTTTTTGTTTTTTAACGGATCTATCGATTAATAATCCCCTAAGGTTTCTTGGTTTTGGGACAGGGCATTTTCTAGTTGCTCATCGTTGGGAGCTTTGCCGTGCCAAGCGTGGGTATGCATCATATAATCCACACCATTTCCCATTTCGGTATGCATGATCACTACCACTGGTTTTCCGTTACCGGTTTTATTTTTGGCTTTTTTTAGTGTCGTGATGATGGCAGACAAGTCATTGCCATTTTTCAAGTGCAATACCTCCCAGCCGAATGCCAAAAACTTGGCTGCGATGTCTCCTATGGGAAGTACTTCGTCCGTTGCTCCATCGATTTGTTTTCCGTTGAGGTCAATGGTGGCGATGAGGTTGTCTACATTTTTGGCAGCGGCAAACATGATGGCTTCCCAGTTTTGCCCTTCTTGTAGCTCTCCATCTCCCATAAGAACATAGACGGTTTTGTCGTCTTGATTCATTTTTTTGGACAGGGCAGCTCCAATCCCTACAGAAAGTCCTTGGCCAAGCGATCCAGAGGCAACCCTAACGCCGGGAAGCCCCTCGTGAGTGGTTGGGTGGCCTTGCAATCGAGAATCGATCAATCTAAAGGTAGCCAATTCTGCGACGGGAAAATAACCCTTTCGAGCAAGTACGCTATAGAACAGGGGAGAAATATGACCATTGGAAAGAAAAAATAAATCTTCTCCATTGCCGTTCATCTCAAACGATTCTTTTATTTCCATGATCTCAAAATAGAGTGCAATCATGAATTCGGTACACCCCAGCGAGCCCCCGGGATGTCCCGAGTTGACCTTATGGACCATTCGGAGTATATCTCTTCTAACTTGTGGTACGAGGCGGTCCAAAAAATTGTAGTCTGGCATTGTATTTAATTTTCTCGGCAAAAGTAAGCTTTCAATGCTTAGCCACAAAAGTGGAGGGCATTAATTTATTTTTAAATATCAACTTTAGGACTAAATCTTCAAAGTTTCAAAAAAACACTGTACAGAATACTATCTTTGTGATCACAAGCCAGCATGAAATTTAACCTCATCAAAAATGATTCTCCTACTGCTGCCCGTGCAGGTCTGCTCACCACAGATCACGGGGAGATTGAAACACCCATTTTCATGCCGGTGGGAACCGCTGCTACGGTAAAAGGGGTGCACCAACGTGAACTTAAAGAAGCGGTCAGGCCTGAAATTATTTTGGGAAACACCTACCACCTTTACCTCAGGCCTGGTGTAGAAATACTCCAACAAGCCGGTGGAATCCATCGCTTTATGAATTGGTCGGGTCCGGTACTAACTGATTCTGGAGGATATCAGGTATATTCTCTGGCCGATCAGCGAAAGATCAAAGAAGAAGGGGTGACCTTCAAATCCCATATCGATGGGTCGAAGCACTTTTTTTCTCCTGAACGGGCCATAGAAATTCAACGAAAAATAGGAGGGGACATCATCATGGCTTTTGACGAGTGTACACCCTACCCCTGTGATTACCAATACGCCAAGGCTTCCATGCACATGACCCATCGCTGGTTGGATCGCTGTTTGGAATACCACCAATCTAACCCTTTTGACTACGATTACAAACAGTTTCTTTTTCCCATAGTCCAAGGCAGTGTATACAAAGATTTAAGGCAGCAGTCGGCCGATTACATTGCCGGCAAGGAGGCTCCAGGCAATGCCATTGGTGGGCTTTCGGTGGGCGAACCTGCCGAAGAGATGTACGCCATGACTGCCGAAGTATGTGAGCGCTTGCCCCACGACAAACCCCGTTATCTGATGGGGGTCGGAACACCGATCAATATACTAGAGAACATCGCACTAGGTGTGGACATGTTCGACTGTGTGATGCCGACCCGCAATGCCCGAAACGGTATGTTGTTTACCGCCCATGGCACCATCAATATCAAAAATAAAAAGTGGGAAAACGACTTTTCTCCCCTCGACGACCATCAGTATTGTTTTGTAGATTCTGATTATAGCAAGGCCTATTTGCGGCACCTGTTTTCGGTCAACGAAATGTTGGGCAAACAGATCGCGACCCTTCACAACCTCAGTTTTTACCTCTGGTTGGTCAGGGAGGCGAGAAAACATATCTTAGCGGGAGATTTTGGCCCA
>CAZGUB010000245.1:0-2534 GCA_964528935.1 uncultured Flavobacteriaceae bacterium
GGTTTGGGTGGTTTTCCCCGTGCCAGGGTAGTGCTTTTGAAAGATTTCTCTGAAGAGGGTTTTGTTTTTTTCACCAATTACAACAGCCAAAAAGCCAAATCGTTATTCAAATATCCCAAAGTGGGACTCTCTTTTTATTGGCCCTGTTTGGAAAGACAAATCATCATCAAAGGAAATGCTGAAAAATTAGCCGCTCGAGCATCGGATCATTATTTTCAATCCAGACCCCGAGGAAGCCAGTTGGGTGCCCATGTCTCCCCCCAAAGCGAAACCATCCCCAACAGATCTTTTTTGGAAGAACTGCAGCTCAGTTTTGAAGAAAAATACAAAAACAAGTCAATTCCTCGACCAGAGCATTGGGGGGGCATATTGGTCAGACCTTTTGAATTAGAATTTTGGCAAGGCCGTCCCAATCGTTTGCACGACAGAATATGCTGTACTTTGGAAAATGGAATTGATTGGAAAGTAAAACGTTTGGCTCCATAATCTATGAAAGAGCTCGTAATTTTGAGACATGCCAAGTCCAATAGAACCTATAGGGTAGACGATATCCATCGTCCACTACTAGAGCAAGGCATAGCGCGTATAGAAAAGGTAGCACACCAAAAAAGCAGTTTCTTTCAAGACGCTGACATCATCCTTTCCAGCCCCGCCAACAGGGCTTTGCATACCGCCATCATCATGATGTATGAGTTGAGAATACCTTTCGAAAATCTAACGGTCGACCGATACTTGTACACCTTTTCCGGCGCCAGCGTTCTCGATTATATTTACGGATTGGATGACCGGTGGTCCAAGGTGGTATTGGTCGGTCACAATCCTGCCTTTACCGAAGTGATTAATCACTTTTCAAGCCCCGGTATCAACCACCTTGGCACGGCAGGTCTGGCCAAAATCACTTTTGAGGAAGAACTATGGCACGAGCTGAGCAGGGGAGAGTTAGAATTGGGACAAAAAATAAAGCAATGAAAACCATTCATGGAACAAACGCCCAGATACATCAATAGAGAACTCAGCTGGCTCGACTTCAATGCTCGGGTGTTACAAGAGGCCAATGATAAAAACGTCCCTTTGTTGGAGCGCCTTAGGTTTTTAGGTATTTTTTCCAATAATTTAGATGAATTTTTCCAAGTCAGATATGCCACCGTAAAACGAATCGCTCAATCCAGCATGACAGGAAAAAGGGTTTTTGCAGGAAAAAGTGCAGCAGCCCTACTCAAGGAAATTACTACCAAAGTGATTCATTTGCAGGACGATAGCCTCAATATACTCAATGGAATCTACAAAGAGATGGAAAAGGAAAACATCTTCTTTATAGACGAAAATGAGGTGCTTCCTGAACATCAAGCCTTCCTCAACAATTATTTTATTCAAAATGTAAACCCGGGACTTGTGACCATTATTTTGTCCCAAGATCGCAATCAAGATCTTTCCAACAATACTGCTTTTCTGATCGTGACGATGGAACTTTCAGATCCCAATGAAGGATTTATCTATGTATTGATTGAGATTCCCAAGGACGCACAAAGATTCGTTGTCCTGCCCAAAAAAGAGGACGGAAAGCAATATGTGATGATGTTGGACGACTTGATCCGCTACAATTTTCATAAAATTTTTAGCTTTTTCAATTACAAAAGCATCAAGGCACATATGGTGAAAATTACCCGCGATGCCGAGTTGGATCTTGAGGAAGATGTATCCAAGAGTTATATTGACAAAATTACTTCGAGCGTCAAAGATCGGGTGATCAGTGATCCGGTAAGGCTGGTTTATGACAAAGAAATTTCCGATCGAACATTGAAATTTGTCATGAAAAAACTCAGCGTAGACACCACCGACAGTCTGATCCCCGGAGGTAAGTACCACCACAGAAGGGATTATATGGACTTTCCCAGCCTTAATAGACCTGATTTGCTCTACAGTCCGTTTCCTCCGCTCACCCTACCGGAACTGAGCTTGGAGGATAATATTCTTGATGCCATAGACCATAAAGACTACTTGTTGTACGCACCATATCAAGATTTTTCTTATGTCATCAAGTTTTTGAGAGAGGCAGCTTTGGATCCCAAAGTGCGTTCGATCAAAATCACCATATACCGTCTATCAAAAATTTCTCATGTCGCCAGTGCCCTAATCAATGCTGCCAAAAATGGAAAAGAGGTTTTGGTTCAAATAGAACTGCAAGCGCGATTTGACGAAGAAAACAATATCAATTTTGCAGAACAACTCGAAGCAGCCGGAGTACAACTGATTTTTGGCATACCCGGACTAAAAGTGCATTCCAAAATCTGTGTCATCGAAAGGGAACATCCCAAAAAAAATCGTCGATATGGCTTTATCAGTACCGGAAATTTTAACGAATCTACCGCCAAAATTTATACCGACTATACGCTGTTTACTGCTGACCAGAAAATTCTGAAAGAGGTAAACAAAGTTTTCAATTTTTTGGAAGTAAGTTACCAGCTCAAGAAATACAAACATCTGATCGTTTCTCCCCATTACTCGGCTTCTATTTTGACCAAGTTGATCGATAA
>CAZGUB010000246.1:0-2531 GCA_964528935.1 uncultured Flavobacteriaceae bacterium
CAAATTTTTTAGAAAAAACACGCGTAAGTTGGGTGTTCCAAAGCGAAAAACTGGGCGAATAGCTGTTGCGCAAATCCCTGATTGTCTCGACCAAGCGCATGGCACCTACATAGTGATAGGTAAGGTCCCAACGCCATTGTTGGTCTTTGGGATTGGTTTTGCTCTCCCATCCCACATTGGCAAAAAAGCGATTTTTGGCCAGTAAAGGTTTCTGCAAATAACCACTATTATAATTCATTTGAACATCATAGTTTTTGTAGGCAGCCCTAAAATTCAAAAAATCTCTGTAGTTGTAATCCAATTCCAACTGAAAACTTTTGGCACTACTGCGCCCTTTCAAATTATAAAAAGAAATTTCTCGGGGTGTTTCCCAATCCACCACCACCTGATCGGTAAAATCGGTGATGTAATAATCTGCCGAAAGGGTAAATTGGTGGGGATTACCCAGATAAAAAGACTTGGACAAGCCCAAACCGTAATTCCAAGCCTTCTCCGGATTAAGTCCATAAATTTTACCCACTGAGGACTGAATTTTGATCTTCCTGTTGGTGGCGAGCAAAGTTTGATTTTCAGCAAAAATATTGGCTGCCTTCCTTCCGCTTCCAGCCGAAAAACGGATAACAAATTTTTCAGCAGGAACATACCTTAAATGCAAGCGAGGAGTGAAAAAAGTCCCAAAATTGTTGTGAAAATCTATTCGCGCACCCGCAATCCAACTGAAATCATCACCATTGTCATGAGCAAATTCAAAAAAGCTCCCCAAATTTTGATCGGTTCTGGCATAGGGTATTGAATTTACCCCCTCTACATAATCGTCGTAACTGAAGTTCAACCCCATCTTGAACTTGTTTTGGGTATTGCCAATAATCGAATTAAAAAGCAAATTGGTATAAAAACTCTGATGGCGAATGTCGTATTGACGCGTTACGTAGTACGAGTTTTGGTCGTGACTGCTATAGGCCGATTGAAAGCCAAAACTTTGGTAGGGCAAGTCTGGAAAAACGTATCCAATTTTTAGAGAGGCGTCCCATCGTTGGGTTTTGATTTCACTTCCCCAACGGTCTTCGCTGTCTCGATCTTTTTGTGGGTCGTAGTCCAAAGCCCCCAATAGTTTTGCATCGTTCATATATCTCCAACTCAGAAAACTCACCCATCCTTTGTCGGGATCTATGTATTGCCAACGGTTCATCAGATTGACTTGTTCGGAAACCGGTAGATCCAAGAATCCGTCATTGTTGTTGTCAAATTTTTGGATTCTTTTGTTTCCATGGGCATAAAGCCCCGTGCTCCAATGTTCGTTAATCTTGTGATTGAGGTGAGTATTCAGTTCATATCGACCATTGATAGAGGCAAACAGGTTGAGAAAAAAAGGAAGATCGGTCAACGGTTTTTTTAACTCGGTATTGATCTGCCCAGCAATACTTTCAAAACCATTGGTCACACTGCCTGCACCTTTGCTGATCTGAATGCTTTCTACCCAAGTTCCAGGGGTAAAGGTCAAGCCATAGGCTTGGGAGGCCCCCCGAACCATGGGGATATTTTCCTCAGAAATTAACAAATAAGGACTGGAAAGCCCCAGCATTTTGATTTGTTTTGTACCCGTCAGTGCATCGGCAAAATTGACGTCTATGGCAGGGTTGGTTTCAAAGCTTTCCGAAAGGTTACAACAGGCCGCCTTGAGTAGCTCGTCACTGCTTACTTTCAAAATGTTTTGGGTTTCGATAAAGGATTTTTGCGTTGCCCGTCGCCGCTGGGTTAGCGTGACTTCGTCCAACTCGTCTTCACGGTTTGATGTCATTTGATAACGCAAAAAAGAGGATTGGATTTTTAGGGTGTCTGTCTTGAATCCCAAATAGCTCACGATGAGCAAATCGGTAGACGAAACCCTTTCCAATTGGAACTTACCCTCAATGTCGGTAACCGTTCCAACGGTGGTGTCTTGCCAATAAACATTGGCCCCCGTAAGGGGAAAAATTTCATTGTTTTCTTGGTATTGTATGATGCCTTCTAGGGGTTCTTGCGCAAAGACAACCCCCCAAGAGAGACATACAAAAAGTATGTGTTTTTTCATGATTCTAGGGTTTGATTGAATTCTTAATTAACGGTCTGTTAAAGAGATGACAATCAGGCGTAGAAGAGAAGGCTGCGATGCAGCAGATAAATTTTTTGCTTGGGAAGGAGGTCTTTGGGTGGCGTAAGAATCTTGGTAGAGAAGTAAGTTTCTAGCGGAACAAAAAATAGCCTTTGGAATTCCAAGACCGAAATCCATTGCGTTTTTGAAACAGTATCGGTAAATTTTTGGGGTTCATTGTTTTGGATGTAAACGGTCTCATCTTGGCAACAGTGATTTTTTTTGACCAATACATCTTTGGAAGCATCGTACTTGTTGGAAGATGCCATGACACAGCCTTGGGCATTCCAAGCCAAGGCAATTTCCTCTATGTGACCTCCGCAATAATGAACATTTAGAGCCACCCCAATTTTTGAGATCAAAAAAATCAGGACGAAAAAAACAGCTTTTAGACTTTTGG
>CAZGUB010000247.1:0-2530 GCA_964528935.1 uncultured Flavobacteriaceae bacterium
TCATAATTTTCGAATAAATCAAAACTGGCACAGGCCGGAGAAAGCAAGACATTATCGTTTTTTTCAGCCATTTTTTTGGCCATCAAAACGGCTTGTTTCATGGACTGTGTCTCCACCATGATGTCGGTGATGGATTGAAAGGCATCAATGATTTTTTGATTGTCGACCCCCAAACAAATGATGGCTTTTACTTTTTCTCTTACCAAGGGGTAAAGCATCTCGTAATCGTTGCCTTTGTCTACTCCTCCAACAATCCATACGGTGGGGGCGGTCATGCTTTCAAGAGCAAAATAGGTCGCATTGACGTTGGTGGCCTTGGAGTCGTTGATAAAGTTGATGTTTTGAATTTTAAGAACCGGTTCCAACCGATGGGGTGCCCCTTTAAAGTGCATGAGACTTTCCCGAATCGTCTCTTTGCTTACTTCCAGAAGATGGGCAACAGTGGAAGCGGCCATGGCATTCAACAAATTGTGTCTCCCTTGTAGTGAAAATTCCGTTGTATTGATCATAGTTTTGTTTTTTTGAGTTTGGATTACGATTTGATCCCCTTGGACATGGGTGGTATTGGCTGCGGAGGAGTCCGCTCCAAGGGCATGGATCGTAGCTCTGCTGTTGATGTTCTGAACGGCTTTGGAGAGCTCAGGATCCGCTGCGTTGAAGAGTAAAAAATCGCGATGGGTTTGATTTTTGTTTATCCGCAATTTGGATTGTAGATATTTTGAAAAGTCAAAATCGTAACGATCTAAATGATCGGGTGTGATGTTTGTAATTACTCCAATATGGGGGGCAAAATGCTTTACGTCATCCAACTGAAAGCTGCTGATTTCCAAAACGTAAAATTGACGATCCTTATGTGCAACTTCCCCAGCAAAGCTGTTGCCGATATTTCCTGCCAAGGCCACGTCGTATCCCGCATTTTTTAATATTTGGTAGGTCATCATGGCTGTAGTGGTTTTACCATTGCTTCCAGTGATTCCAATCAAAGTGGCATTGGTATATTGGGAGGCAAATTCAATTTCCGAAATCACCGGGATTTTGGCCTTGTGCAAGCATTGAATCAGCTCATTCTGATTGGGAATGCCGGGGCTCTTAACAATATATCTAGCGTCTTCCATTTTGCTGAAAGTGTGGGTATTTTCCTCCCATTCTACATCTAGGTCATCAAGAATTTTTTTGGTGGTTTTTGTCATACTTCCACTATCGGAAACAAATACTTGATGTCCTTTATTCTTGGCCAGTAATGCAGTTCCTCTGCCGCTTTCTCCTGCTCCCAAAATGACAATCTTATTCCGCATTACCTTATTTTGAGTGTTACGATAGACAAAACAGCCAGCAAAATTCCAACAATCCAAAATCGGGCAACGATTTTACTTTCGTGATATCCCAATTTTTGGTAGTGGTGGTGCAAAGGAGCCATTTTGAAAACCCGCTTGCCGACACCGGTTTTTCTTCGGGTGTATTTGAAGTAACCCACCTGTAACACCACCGATAGGTTTTCAATCAAGAAAATGCCGCAAAGCAGCGGAATCAATAACTCTTTTCTGACAATAAGGGCAATCACAGCGATCACTCCCCCAATGGTGAGACTTCCGGTATCTCCCATAAACACGGTGGCAGGAAAAGTGTTGTACCACAAAAATCCGATGAGAGCTCCCGAAAAAGCGGCAACAAAAACAACGACTTCCCCCACATTGGGGATGTACATGATGTTGAGGTAATCGGCAAAGATGAGATTTCCCGAGACCCATGCAAATACCCCCAAGGCCAAAACCATAATGGTCGATGACCCCGCAGCCAAACCATCGATACCGTCGGTCAGATTGGCACCGTTGGAAACGGCTGTGATGATAAAAACCACCATGGGGATGAAGAGCAACCAAGTGTAGGCTTCCAGTTCGGGAGATACCCAAGTGAGCAAGTCGGAATAGTCAAAAGAATTGTCTTTAAAAAGGGGGATGGTAGTATGGGTAGATTTTTTTTCTGGGGTAAATATTTGCTGAATATTGGTAGGTTTTGCCCCCACAAAGGTTTTGATCTCCTCTTTTACCGTTACCTCGGGATGAAAATAGAGCACCCCTCCAACGATGAGTCCCAAAACCAACTGACCTGCGATCTTAAACCGTCCTTTGAGACCTTCCTTGTCTTTTTTAAACGTTTTAATATAGTCATCGACCAACCCAATACTCCCCATGGCCAGTGTGGTCATGATCAGCAGCAAGATGTAGATATTGTCCAATTGTACCAAAAGTAAAACAGGAAGCAAGGTTGACAGGATGATAATGACACCTCCCATGGTGGGAGTTCCAGCCTTCTCTTGCTGACCAGCCAAACCAAGGTCTCTTACAGATTCTCCAATTTGTTTGACCTTCAGTAGGCGGATAATTTTACGTCCATAAACCAATGAAAAAACTGAGGAAAGAATGATGGCCATCGAAGCTCTAAACGAAAGATATTGGAACAGACTGGCACCGGGAAACTGAAATTCTTGCTCTAAAAATTCAAAAAGATAGTACAACATGGATCAATGGGT
>CAZGUB010000248.1:0-2529 GCA_964528935.1 uncultured Flavobacteriaceae bacterium
AAAATGCATTTGCCAAATTCTGTTGACAAAAACCCTGGCCGTTAGCGGATTTCTTGGATCAAAAAGCCATTGTGACAAACCCAAACGGTTTTTGGGTAAGTCTTGATCGTATCCCAGAATGACCTCGGGGGTGTTGGGAAATACCTCTTCCCCAATATCCTGATAGTTGCCCCGATTGAGAATATGGGTAGGTCTGTATTTTTTGGCGTCTCCCATGATCATAAGCTCGGGGATGGGATCCATGATTTGGGTCAATTTCTTTCTCACCAATCGATATCGTTCACTCCATTCCCTATGGGTTGGTTCAATATTTTTGAGATAAAATTCTTTGTAACATTCCTTGTCTTGACAGTTTTGTTGGGCATTGTGAAGATAAGCCACCTCGAGAGCTGTCAATTCCCTGTTGTAAATTTTCAATTCATCAAAACCTCCATTTTGAAATGCTTTGATCTTGTGGGAGGCTCCAATCTTGAAACCTTCAAATCCATAGGTATGAATATCGGGCTCAAACAGGATGGATTTGTACAAAACATCTCCCATGCGTTCTATTGCCACTTTTTGGCCTTCAATAAAGATTTCAATTCCCTCTGCTGCACCTGTGCCGTCGTAGGTTACGGTAACCTGGCTCCATTTTTTGAGGGGGATGGGTTCTTTCGTTTCTACCTCAATAGCGTTTTGTGGCCAAGACCTTGCCATTATAAATTTCAGTTTGGCGTTGTTGATAAAAAGGGAATAGCCTTTGAGTCCCAATCTAATTTGCTCACAATGGCCAAACACCATAGATTCTTGATCTTGGTGTTCTGGAAATATTGAAAAAGAGAGGGTAAAAGGGTCTGTCTGATCAAACCAGCCTACTTTTTCGGGCAGTGTCATTTGGGTAAATTCTCCTACAAAAAAACCATCTTCCGTTGGACGTTGATCAATGATTGGCTCTGAGAGTCGAGCAGGTTTTTGACCAGGCAACTTACTGGGGCTATAGTAAAATTTTGATGCGTCTAATCTTTGAAATTCATCAAAAGTGTAATGGGCTACCAGACCATTGCTGAGGTTTTTGAGCATGTCTCGAACGGCACCCTTTTTTTGTGCATACCACTGTTCAAACTTGCTTTCTTTTTGAATGGCATTGGATGCCAAGCTTTGTTTATGAACATTGAGTTCGTTTTGTATGTAGCGAATCAGGGTATCCTGTTCTTGGGAGGTAAGCAACAGGGAGGGACCTGCAACCTGTCCCGGTCCGTAAACAGCATGCCCAATCTCGTTGGTGCTGTTAAAAAAACTGGAAATTTCATAGAAATTCTTTTGACTAATGGGGTCGTATTTGTGATCGTGGCAACGCGCACACTCCAAGGTCATGCCCAAGAATGCCTTTCCAAAGGTTGTGGTTCGGTCTGCCACATATTCAGCTCTGAATTCTTCGAAAATAATCCCGGCTTCAGAATTTTTTTTATGCAAACGATTGAAAGCCGTCGCAATCTTGCTGGATTGATTGGCTTGGGGAATCAAATCTCCTGCCAATTGTTGGGTTACAAAATCTTGGTAACTCATATTCTGGTTGAAAGCATGGATCACCCAATCTCTCCACGGGCTAAAATCACGGTGTTTATCATCCAAATAGCCGTCGGAATCAGCATATCTTGCTACATCCATCCACTGGGCAGCCATACGCTCTCCGTATTGGGGTGAATCGAGGAATTGGTCGATCAGTTGGTCGACGGCCATTGGAGAATTGTTCGCCAAGAAGGCGTCGATTTCTTCCAGAGTGGGAGGCAGCCCCCTCAGGGTAAAACTCAACCTTCGGATGAGGGTGGTCTTTGACGCTTTTGGGGAGGGAATAATTTTGTTTTTTTTCCATTTTTGCTGAACAAAATAATCAATCTCATTCTGCGCCCAACTGTCCTCGACCGCTTCGAAGTCGGATGGTTCTGCCAAGGGCAAAAACGACCAATGGGGTTGGTATTCCGCTCCTTGGTCCATCCACTTGACCAGCACTGCAATTTGATGTGGGTTCAGATTAAGATGGGATTCTGGAGGAGGCATCTTGATTTGGGGATCCTTGGTGGTCAGGCGATGCAGCATTTCTGAATGAACATCGGCCAAGGTATGCGATCTTGAATCGATCTTCTCGAGTCCCTTGCTGT
Organism: uncultured Flavobacteriaceae bacterium; assembly: GCA_964528935.1. Classification (GTDB taxonomy): domain Bacteria; phylum Bacteroidota; class Bacteroidia; order Flavobacteriales; family Flavobacteriaceae; genus UBA8316. The sequence goes on from CAZGUB010000248.1 coordinate 2,139, forward strand.
CAAAATCCAGTCTTAGGTTAGCCTTTCTTTTTTTGGAATCAGGGCCATGACAGGCAAAACATTTGTCGGATAATATGGGTTTGACATGAAAGTTGTAGTCAATTTTTTCGGGCAATCTGGCAATCTCATCCACCACAGATGGAGGCAAATCGGATTGACATCCGATTGATAAAAAAAACTTTATCAAAACCAATAGGGTTGTACCGGAAAATGAATAACGCATTGCAAAGTTTTTCTATGCTTGAAGATATAAAAAAACTTCTAATCTGAGTCTAGCAAGCAAAGGATGGATTTATGACAAGGGGAGCATAATTTCCTTATTTGACCCCTACCTTATGGCTGTTACTTTAAAAAAAATAAACCCCCAAAGTGGGGGTTTTCGTTGTTCTAT
>CAZGUB010000249.1:0-2522 GCA_964528935.1 uncultured Flavobacteriaceae bacterium
CCTGTTTCTCCCCTGATAATTTTTATTCTTGTTTTTGATGTGCCAAACCATTTGGCGGTTATAGCTATAAGGTGTTTGTTCGCTTTTCCGTCAACGGGCGGTGAGGTGATATAAATTTTCAGTCTGTCACCATGAGAACCTTCCATGGTTCCAATTATTTCATTCCGTGATGCACGAGGTTGTAGTTGGCAGTGTAGAAGAAGGTCATGACCTTGCCATTGATAATGCATCTTCATCTACTTGTTGTGCGAATCGTTTAAATACCGGCTACAACATGTGCTGGCAGCTGAAGGTAGTTGGCAATGCCATGTAGAAAAATTTGCAGCATATTGATCACTAAAAACATAAAAATAGGTGATAAATCCAGGCCACCTAGAGGTGGAATGATACGCCTAAAGGGTTCCATAACGGGGGAGATCAATTGATTTAGTAACAGGAGCACAGGGTGATGACTTTGAGGTGCCACCCAGCTCACAATGATGACAATGAGTAATCCATACAAATAGATATTGAGAATCAGAGAGACAATGCCAATGGCTCCCCAGGAGAGCACAAATAATACATTGATCATCCCTGCGCCGTTAATAGTGGCGCTCAGCTGTATGATCACCCACTGTACTAGGAGTGCAAGTACAAGGCTGGCTATATCAAAGGATCGATAGGTTGGTAATAGCTTGCGAATAGGTTTGCTGGGCAGATGGGTTGCATTAACCAAAAATCGTGAAATAGGGTTATAGAAGTCGGCTTGAACCAGCTGTAATAAAAATCGCAATATCACGATAGCCAGATAGAGGCTGCCAAGTGACTGAACCAGAAAAGTGCCGGCTTGGGCAAATGTATTCATAGAATGCCTTTTTATAAGTGCTTTTGACTGAATTGTAATACATTCAATCAGTGTTATTTTTATCTTGTTAAGTTTTAGTTAGAAAGTTTGAGTAGTAAGTATCCAGCAGAATTTAGTCAGCCATTTCTTTCGCCATTTCTTCTGCGCGCTCTACAGCACCTGACATGGCTTTACGAAAAAGCTCAGTAATGTCGCCATCTATAAATGTTTTGATAGCTCGTTGAGTGGTGCCGCCTGGAGAGGTGACCCGCCTCCTTAATTCTGCTGGCTCCACATCACTTTCCATGGCCATTTTTGCGGCACCAAGTGCTGTTTGCAGTGTCAGTTGCCGGGAAACTGCTTGGTTTAGTCCAAGTTCCACGCCCACTTGTTCCATAGCTTCCATAATCAGAAAATAGTAGGCGGGGCCACTGCCGGATACGGCAGTTACTGCATCGATATCCGCTTCTTTTTCCAGCCAGCAGGATATGCCCACAGCACCCAGAACTTCAGTGGCAAATGCCTTTTGCTCTGCACTGACATATGTGTTGGCAAATAGACCCGATGCGCCAGTTTGAACCAGAGCGGGTGTATTGGGCATGCAGCGAACAACGGGAGTGTTTTCACCAAGCCATTGTTGTAGGGATGAGAGTGGAATACCTGCAGCAATAGAAATAACCAAAGGTTGATGTGTTAGAGCAGAAGAAAGTTCTTGTGCGACCTGCTTCATTACTTGAGGTTTGACTGCCAATACCACAACATCTGCTTGTGATGCGGTGCTTAGATTATTGTTGCTGGTGTTAATGCCGAATTGCTTTTTTAGCCGATTACAATTTTCTTCCAAGGGATCGCTGGTGATGATGTTATTTGCGGGATAGTTTTGTTCCAGCAATCCACCTATCAGACTTGTTGCCATATTGCCGCCACCAATAAATGCCAGTGTTGGTTTGCTCACGTTGGTATCCTTTTATATTCAAAAATTTTCTGATTGATCATGTCTGGAATTAAAGTCGTGGGCCAAAAATAGCAGTCCCAACTCGAACAATGGTTGCACCTTCAGTAATGGCCGCTTCCAGGTCAGCAGACATTCCCATGGAGAGTGTATCTAAAGTTGCCAATTGAGTGGAGCCGTTCTTGAGTTTCGATAATAATTGGGCAACGGCTTTGAAAGATGCGCGCTGTTCAGAATCAGATTGATTCTTTTTGGGAATTGCCATTAATCCGCGCAATTTTAGATTGGGTAATTTTGCAACAGCATGGGCGACCTCTTCTACTTCATTAGCCAGTAACCCTGATTTACTTTCTTCTGAATTGATATTGACTTGTAAGCAAACGTTGAGAGGTATTGGGTGGTCAGTGCGAACCTGGTTTAAGCGCTCTGCGATCTTGATTCTGTCAACACTGTGAACCCAGTCAAAATTTTCTGCTACTTTTCGTGTTTTATTAGACTGTATTGGGCCGATAAAATGCCAAGTGATATTAGTAAGGTCTGAAAGTTGCTGCTGCTTCTCTAGGGCTTCTTGAAGATAGTTTTCGCCAAAATGCCATTGCCCTTGCTCGTAAGCATTTTGAATGGCCGCTGCAGGCTGCCCCTTGCTAACAGCAAGCAGGGTAATTTCATCGGGATTTCGGTTCACATTCTTTGTGATCTGTTTAATCCGATGGTCAACATGTTTGAGATTGTCGGCTATATTAGGCA
>CAZGUB010000250.1:0-2519 GCA_964528935.1 uncultured Flavobacteriaceae bacterium
ATCGATGGCGCGATCCCAATCTGTATGGCGGTAGGCCAGATATGCCATGGAGTCCAAAGCAGTTGCCGTACTAGGGCTACCCTTCTCCTGATAGGCTTTAAGGGCAATGTTGTACCGAATGTTTTGTTCAAAAGGATGGGAGACAAAAGGAGTCTTGGGCTGGGAAAAGCCCAACAAAGAAAAAAACAACAGTGCAATCCCGATGGGCTTAGGCATTTGGGGCGTTTAAAATTTTCCAGATCAGGTCTTTCAGTGCCGACAATCCGGTTTGATCCACCGCAGAAATCATACAATGGGGCAGGTTCCCAAAATGACGCTTCATTTCTAGGGCGTATTCTGCTTTGAGTTCCTCGTCCAGCATATCGCATTTGGAAAGTGCCACCACAAAATCTTTGTCGATCAACTCCGGGTTGTAGGTCTTCAGTTCGGACATCAATATATCGAAGGTCTTTTTGACATCGGGCGTATCGGCGGGAATCATGAAGAGCAAAATGGAATTTCTCTCAATGTGCCGCAAAAAATAATGCCCCAGGCCTTTCCCCTGGGCCGCACCTTCGATGATTCCAGGAATGTCTGCCATAACAAAAGAGCGGTAGTCTCGATAGGAAACAATTCCCAAGTTGGGTTTTAAAGTGGTAAACTCATAATCGGCGATTTTGGGCTTGGCTGCGGTTAGTGCTGCCAACAAGGTCGATTTTCCGGCATTGGGAAAACCTACCAGCCCCACATCGGCCAAAACCTTCAATTCCAAGATCACCTTCATCGCTTGCCCACTCATTCCGGGCTGGGCATACCTTGGGGTTTGGTTGGTAGAAGATTTAAAATTCCAGTTGCCCAGCCCGCCTTTTCCACCTTCCAAAACGACCCGCTCTTGGTCGGGATCAACCATCTCGAAAAGCACCGCCTCGGTCTCTGAGTCTTTGACCACTGTCCCCAGCGGAACATCGATATAGACATCTTTTCCTTGAGCACCACTGCTTCTGCTCTTTCCGCCATCGCCACCGTGTCCGGCGACAAAATGTCGAGTAAACTTAAACGAATAGAGGGTCCAAAGGTTGGGATTGGCGCGGACCACTACGTGTCCTCCCCTGCCGCCGTCACCGCCATCGGGACCTCCTTTGGCCACGTATTTTTCGCGGTGTAGATGTGCAGAGCCCTTACCTCCATTGCCCGACTTGAGGTCTAGTTTTACGTAGTCGACAAAATTGGCTTCGGTCATTTTTTATAGTAAACCATCGATCAGTGTCGTCAACCTTTGGGTGATCTCTTCGATGCTTCCAATGCCGTTTACACTGTGAAATTTTCCTTGGGCGGTATAAAAATCTCGCAAAGGAGCGGTTTTGTTGTTGTACTCCTCAAAACGATTTCTGATCTTCTCCTCATCTTGATCATCGGACCTCCCGCTGGTTTTTCCCCTGTTGAGGAGTCGCGCTACCAAGATGTCGTCATCGGCTTCCAAGGCCAAGGTGGCACTGATTTGCATGGATTTTTCTTTCAAAAATTGATCCAAGGCCTGGGCCTGTTTGGTGGTTCTCGGGAAACCGTCAAAAATAAAACCTCGGGCATCGGGATGGTTTTCCACAGCATCCTTTAGCATGTCTATGGTCACCTGGTCGGGAACCAAATCACCCTTGTCCATAAAGGACTGGGCCATAGTACCCAATTCGGTTTTGTTGGAAATATGGTGGCGAAACAAGTCGCCGGTAGAGATATGAAACAGTTGGTATTTGGCTTTCAAAAAATCTGCCTGGGTGCCTTTTCCCGCACCGGGTTTTCCAAAAAGTACAATATTGATCATCGATTTTTATTTACAACAAAGATATCCAAATTGCATCGTTTTTTCCCAAGCAAAAAAGTTATGCGTATTTTTGCAAAAACTTGTGGATGGAATTTTTCTCTACATCAAAAACCTTGGGCATACTCGGCGGGGGGCAGTTGGGCAAAATGCTGCTCTACATCACCCGAAAGTGGGACATCAAAACCAAGGTTTTGGATCCCAGCGACCAAGCTCCGGCCCAACTTGCCTGCGACACTTTTGTTCAGGGCGATTTGACCGACTTTCAGACGGTCTATGATTTTGGAAAAAACACAGACGTCATCACCATAGAAATTGAAAAGGTCAATGTACAAGCCCTCGAAAAACTACAAAGCGAGGGCGTAAAGGTATATCCACAGCCCCATGTTCTAAAAACCATTCAAAACAAATGCCTACAGAAAAAGTTTTACCAACAACACCGGCTTCCCACCGCCGCCTTTCAAGAATTTGAAAGCCTGGATCGGGTCAAGGAGGCCGTCATCAAGGGAGAACTGTCTTTTCCTTTTGTGTGGAAATCTGCCGAAATGGGTTACGACGGCTACGGCGTGTCCATCGTTCGCTCCAACCAAGCGCTCGAGCATTTGGCAGTGGGCGGTTGTCTCATCGAAGAATTGGTTCCTTTCGACAAAGAATTGTCGGTCATCGTCTGTCGCCGTCCACAAGGCGAAGCGGGCCACGACCAGGTGGTCGAAGCGCAATTTCC
>CAZGUB010000251.1:0-2513 GCA_964528935.1 uncultured Flavobacteriaceae bacterium
GGTGGTGCGAATGGGAATGTTTTGTAGGTTGGGGTTGTTGCTGCTCAATCTTCCTGTAGCGGCAACCGCCTGGTTGTAAACGGTATGGATGCGTCGGGTTTGGGGGTTGAGGTCATTTGGCAATGCAGAGACGTAGGTGTTTTCCAACTTTTGCAGGGACCGCCATTCCAAGATTTTGGCGACTATGGGGTGGTCCTTGGCCAGAAATGAAAGGATGTCTTCGGAGGTGGAATATTGGCCGGTTTTGGTTTTTTTGGGTTTGTCTACCAATTTGAGTTTTTCAAAAAGAATGACACCCAATTGTTTGGGAGAGGCCAGGTTAAAGGTTTCTCCCGAGGCCTCAAAGATTTCTTTTTCCAAAACTGCAATGTCTGCAACGAGGGCTTTGGAAAGGGTTTTGAGAAAATCCACGTTGAGGTTGATGCCTTCGGCTTCCATTTGGGTCAAGACGGCCACCAATGGGAGTTCTACGTTTTGGAACAGATCTGTGGTTTGGGTCTCTGCAAGTTCCTTTTCAAAATGTTGTTTGAGTTGTAAGGTTATGTCTGCGTCTTCGACTGCATATTGGGTCTGTTGTTCCAGAGGCACATCGCGCATATTGCCTTGATTTTTTCCTTTTTTGCCGATGAGTTCGGTGATGGACTGTGGGGAATAGTTGAGGTAGGTTTCGGCCAGTACGTCCATGTTGTGACGCATGTCTGGGTTGATAAGATAGTGGGCGATCATGGTGTCGTAATGTGGCCCGGCGACTGTGAGATTATACTTTAGAAGTACTTTGAGGTCGTATTTGAGGTTGTGACCAATTTTTTCGATTTGGTCGTTTTCAAAAAAAGGTCGGAATTCATCTACAATGGCTTGAGCAGCGGCTCTTTGTTGTGGGAGGGCAAGGTAGTAGCCTTTGTGTTTTTCCCAGGAGAAAGCAATCCCTACGAGCTGGGCTTGTAGGGCATCTAATCCGGTAGTTTCGGTGTCGAAACAAACGCTTTTTTGCTGTAGTAGTTTCTGGAGCAGTAGTGATCTGCCGGCGGGGCTATCCACCCATTGGTACTGGTGGCCAACGGTATGCTGGCTTTCGCGATTTGTGGTATCTACCGCGGCAGTTCCCTGTCCCGGCGGGGGGTTGAAAAGGTCGAATTGGGAGGCAGCGGTTGGGGGAGGTGGAGGGATTTCTTTGGATTGGGTTGGGGCGTCGGTTTCGAGATGGAGCGCAAAAATCTTTTTGAAGTTTTCTTGTATTCTTCTGAATTCCAACTCCTCAAAGATTTGAGTGGCGGCTTCCATATCGGGGGGGGACAGTTCGTAATCTTGGGCGTTGAATTGTACGGGGACATCGGTGATGATGGTAGCTAGTTTTTTGGACAGCAAGCCCAAAGATTTATTGGCTTCAATTTTTTCTTTGAGTTTGCCTTGAACTTGGTCGAGGTTTTGGAGCAGATTTTCCAAAGACCCAAATTGCTGAAGGAATTTTTTTGCAGTTTTGTCCCCCACACCCGGGAGTCCGGGAATGTTGTCCACACTGTCGCCCATCATGCCCAAGTAATCGATTACCTGTTCGGGTCTGTCAATTTCAAATTTTTCGCATACTTCCGGCACGCCCCAAATTTCGATACCGTTACCCATTCTTGCGGGTCGATACATGAAGATGTTTTCGGAGACCAATTGGGCAAAATCTTTGTCGGGGGTGACCATAAAAGTTTGGTAATTTTCTCTTTCGGCTTGTTTGGCCAGGGTGCCGATGATGTCATCGGCTTCGAAACCTTCTTTGACGACCACAGGGATGTGCATGGCTTGGAGGATTTTTTGGATGTAGGGGACTGCAATTACGATGGCTTCCGGGGTTTCGTCTCTGTTGGCTTTGTATTCGGCAAACATTTCTGTGCGTTCTTGGGAGCCGCCCTTGTCAAAGCATACGGCCAGATGATCGGGTTTTTCGCGTTTGATGACGTCCAATAGGGAATTCATGAATCCCATGATGGCAGAGGTGTTCATTCCTTTGGAGTTGATGCGTGGGTTTTTAATAAAAGCATAATACCCCCTAAAGATTAGGGCATAGGCGTCAAGGAGAAAAAGTCTTTTTTTTTCGCTCATTAATGGAAGGAATTACAGAAGGTTCAAGATACAAATATAAAGTTTCGTTTGTACCCGCAATAGAGGTTTTGTACTTTCACCGAGTGGAAATTTTGGACGATCATTATTTTATGAAGCAGGCCTTGGCCGAGGCTCAAAAAGCTTATGAGGCCGATGAGGTGCCTGTAGGCGCAGTGGTAGTGATTGATCATAAAATCATTGCCAGAGCTCATAATCTGACGGAACGCCTCAAGGACGTAACCGCCCATGCAGAAATGCAAGCCATTACTTCGGCAGCCAATTTTTTGAACGGCAAATACCTGACCGGATGTACCCTCTATGTTACCTTGGAGCCTTGTGTGATGTGTATGGGCGCACTGTATTGGTCACAACTTAGCAGGGTTGTTTATGCGGCTGAGGATCCCAAAAGGGGGTTTTTGCAGGCG
>CAZGUB010000252.1:0-2512 GCA_964528935.1 uncultured Flavobacteriaceae bacterium
CCAGAAAGTTATCAAACGATTTTCAAGGCCATGACCATCAACATCAAAGGACAACTGATCGAGCTGGAATTCCCCAAAATTATGGGGGTTTTGAATTTGACCCCTGATTCATTCTACGATGGGGGACAATACAACACCTTGGATCGGGCCATTGACCACACCGCCAAAATGCTCGAAGAAGGGGCCACATTTATCGATGTGGGAGCGTTTAGCTCCAAACCCGGGGCAAGCGAGGTCAACGAAGAAAAAGAAAAAAAACGTTTATTTCCACTATTGGAGGAGTTGTTGAAACGTTTTCCAGACACCCTTTTTTCGGTGGACACCTATCGTGCCAAAATCGCAGGAGGCTGCCTGGAACGAGGTGTGGCCATGATCAACGACATTTCGGGGGGGCAGTTCGACCCCAATATGATGAAAACTGTGGCAAAACACCAAGCACCCTATGTGTTGATGCATCTGCAAGGGAAGCCCAAAGACATGCAAGACAATCCTACCTACGAAAATGTGGTACAAGACGTATTGCATTATTTTTCCAAAAAAATTGAAGCCGCCCATCAATGCGGTATCAATGATATATTGATCGATCCGGGCTTTGGTTTTGGTAAAACAGTGGATCACAACTACCAACTGCTCAAACATTTAGATTTATTTACATCTCTCCAATGTCCAATAATGGTTGGGCTCTCCAGAAAATCCATGATCTATAAGACCCTGGGGTTATCCCCCCACCAAGCCCTCAACGGCAGTACGGTGCTCCATACCGTAGCCCTCCTCAAAGGGGCTCAGATTGTCCGGGTACACGATGTAAAAGAAGCCAAAGAATGTACCGATTTATTGCAAGCGCTTCGATAGTTTTTTATTTTTAAAAAAATTGAACGTTTGAACACCCTCGATTTCTTAGACATCAGCTTTATCGACATCATTGATGTCCTGCTCGTGGCCCTTTTACTTTTCTACGCCTATCGACTGATTAAAGGAACCGTGGCCATCAATATTTTTATTGGCATTGTAATCTTTTATGTCATCTGGAAACTCACAGACATCCTCAATCTGGATGTATTGAGCAATATATTGGGGAAATTCATCAGCGTTGGTTTTTTTGCCTTAATCGTTGTCTTCCAGCAAGAGATTCGAAAATTTTTATTGCTTATCGGATCTTCTAATTTTGCCTCTCGCCGCAATGTGGTTCGCTATTTCAAGTTTCTCCATCAGGATCAGGAATCCTTAAGAATAGACCTAACGGCTTTGCTTACGGGTTGTGAAAAAATGGCTGCCGAAAGAACGGGAGCCATCATCGTTTTGGAAAGAGAAAACAGTTTGGATTTTTTAAAAAATACGGGGGACGAGGCCAACATAGAATTGAGTCCCCAAATACTGGAAACCATTTTTTTCAAAAACAGCCCCCTCCACGACGGTGCCATCATCGTAAAAGACAACTTTATCACCGCCACCCGGGTGGTGTTACCGGTTTCTGACTCTACCGCCATACCGGCCCGCTTTGGATTGCGACACCGCGCGGCCGTTGGTATCAGCGAAAAAACAGATGCCCTAGTTTTGGTCATCTCCGAGCAAAGCGGAAAAATATCTTACGTCAAAGACGGGGAATTTTGTAAGTTCAAAAATACCGACGATTTGAGACGCATGCTAACCGAAGATTTGTCTGTATAGCTTAGACCGCCAGATCCAAGAACTGAATTTTATAGAGCTGGGCATAATATCCTCCTGCGATCTTCAAAAGTTCTTGGTGGGTTCCCATCTCTACAACTTTTCCGGCATCCATCACCACAATGCGATCGGCGTTTTTGATTGTGGATAAGCGGTGGGCGATCAAAATAGAGGTCTTGCCGCTGGTGATCTTTTGAGTTGCTTTTTGAATCAATTCCTCCGAATGGGTATCGATAGAAGAGGTCGCCTCATCCAAAACCAAAACGCTGGGATTCGATAGATAAACCCGCAAAAAAGCAATCAGCTGGCGTTGTCCTGAAGACAGCATTACCCCCCGCTCTTTTACATTGTATTCATAGCCCCCGGGCAAAGAAGTGATGAAATCGTGCACCCCAATCTGTTTTGCCGCAGCAACGACCTGCTCCATTCCGATTTTGGGATTGTTCAACGTTATATTATTGAAAATGGTGTCGGCAAAAAGGAAAACATCTTGCAACACTATGCCGATATGTTGTCGTAAATTTTGGAGTTGGTAATCTCTGATGGAACGTCCATCCAGACATATTTCTCCTGAATCAAATTCGTAAAAACGAGACAGCAGATTGATCAAAGTCGACTTTCCGGCTCCCGTAGCCCCAACGATGGCCACTTTCTCTCCCGGTTGTATCTCCAAATCGACACCATGGATGACTTCCTCGTCGGAGACATAAGAAAAATGAAGCTTTTTGATGGAAATCTTTCCTTGTAGTGTCTTGGAGTGCCACTGTCCCCGGTCCTCAATCTTACTGTCGGTATTGAGAATTTTAAAAATGCGCTCGGCAGCTACCATTCCCATTTGTAGGGTGTT